>BJFP01000582.1 GCA_014189875.1 Verrucomicrobiota bacterium
AGGTAATCAGCGACGAGCCGGCGATGAGCGCGCAGCTCATCCGCCTCGCGGAATGGGTCGCAAACTACTACTGCTGCCCGCTCGAGGCTGCGCTGCGGAGCGTGTTGCCCGGCGTGATCCGCAAGGCCGAGGTCGGGCACAAAAAGCGGCTTGTCGCGCGGCTCGCGCGGGATATTTCCGAGGAGGAAACCGAGGCTGTCCGGAGGCGTGCGCCGAACCAGGCGGAGGTGATCGTGATGCTGCGAGCCGCAAAAATCCCGATGCTTGTGAGCGACATCGCGGAGAGATGTTCCGTCGCGCCGCAGACGATCAAGGCGCTCGCGAAGAAGGGAATCCTCACAATCGAATCGGAGACCGTCGCGCGCGATCCGCACGGCACCGAGACCTTCGTGCCGAATGCGAAGCTGGAGCTGAACGCGGAGCAGCAAGCGGTCTTCGCGCGGGTGTGTGAGGCGATTGATGCGTCCGGCGCGTCTGTCTCCTCCGCCGAGTCTCACTCTGAAAACAAGATCGGCGAGGCAGAGGAAATCACAAATCCCGCCGGGCAGCCGGGGCTGACTCCGAAGCCGATTCTTCTCCACGGCGTGACCGGCAGCGGGAAGACGGAGATATACCTCCAGGCCATCGAGCGCGTGCTCGAACGCGGGCTCGGCGCGATTTTGCTCGTGCCGGAAATCTCGCTCACGCCGCAGACGGTCGAGCGCTTTAAGTCGCGCTTCGCTGCGACGCGGCACGAGGTCGCGGTGCTGCACTCGCACCTCAGCGAAGGCGAGCGGCACGACGAGTGGCATCGCATCCGCAGCGGTGCGGCGCGCGTGGCCATCGGCGCGCGTTCGGCGGTTTTTGCGCCGGTGGAAAATCTTGGGATCGTGATCGTGGATGAGGAGCACGAGAATACTTACAAGCAGGAGGAGACGCCGCGCTACCACGGCCGCGACCTCGCGGTGCTGCGCGGACACATGGAAAAATGCGCGGTGCTCCTCGGCAGCGCGACGCCTTCGCTGGAGAGCTATCACCATGCGGTGAGCGGAAAGTACGAGCTGCTCCGGCTCACGCAGCGCGTGGACGATCAGAAGATGCCGTTCATCCGCATCGTGGACATGCGCATGGAGGCGAAAAAATCGTCGCCGATCATCAGCGACCCGCTCTCGAAAGCCATCGAGAGCCGGCTCGAAAAGAAGGAGCAGGTGATCCTTTTTCTGAACCGCCGCGGTTTCAGCACGACGATGCTCTGCGGCAAGTGCGGCTACGTCCACGAGTGCCCGAACTGCTCGATCTCGCTCACCTTTCACCGCGCTGCGAACCGCGTCGTGTGCCACATGTGCGGGCATCTCGCCGTCGCACCGACCAAATGCCCCGGCTGCAAAGATCCCGGAATCAAATACACCGGCACGGGCACGGAGAAGGTGGAGGACACGGTCATGCGGTTTTTTCCGAAGGCCGTTGTGAAGCGCATGGATGCCGATGTGATGCAGCGCCGCGAGGCGTATCGCGAGACGCTGAACGCATTTCGCACGGGGAAAATTGATATCCTCGTCGGCACGCAGATGATCGCGAAGGGGCTGCATTTTCCAAACGTCACGCTCGTCGGAATCGTGAACGCGGACATGGGGCTGCACCTGCCGGATTTCCGCGCGAGCGAGCGGACGTTCCAGCTTCTCACGCAGGTCGCGGGGCGCGCAGGGCGCGGCGATGTGGAGGGCGAAGTGGTCGTGCAGAGCTATACGCCGTTTCATCCGGCGATCCAGTTTGCGCGGCATCACGACTTCGAGGGTTTCTACGAGCAGGAGATCGAGTGGCGGCAGAAAATGGGGCAGCCGCCGTTCACGCATTTCATCCTGATCACGGTGCGATCACCGCATCAGGAACGCGGGCGATTTTCCACCGAGACGCTGCACCGCAGGCTGAAGGAAGCGCTGCCCGCGAACGTGACGCTCGGCGAATTCGCGCCCGCGCCGCTGGAGAAATCGCACGGAAATTTCCGCTTCCACATCGCGATCCGCGCGCAGGGAATCCAGAAGGTGAGCCGCAAGATCCGCGACGTGCTGGACCGGCTCACGATGCCGGAGGATGTCTTCGCGGTCGTGGATGTGGACGCGATCCAACTGATGTAATCGCCGCGCGGTGGAAAAAAGAACTTGAGCCGCCGCCGGGTGCGAATAGTGTCCCGGCCCTCGTTCACCATGGATCGTTAGCTCAATCGGTAGAGCAAATGACTCTTAATCATTAGGTTGTCGGTTCGAGTCCGACACGATCCACCACTCCCCGCAAGGGAGT
>BJFP01000583.1 GCA_014189875.1 Verrucomicrobiota bacterium
GGGCGGCGCTCGGTGTACACGTGCCCGGTGAAGGCGCTGGTGAATGAGAAGTGGCTGGCGCTGTGCCGGGAATTCGGCCCGAAGAATGTGGGGCTGAGCACGGGCGATGCGACGGTGAACCGCGATGCGCCCATCCTGTGCTGCACGGCGGAGATTCTCGCGAACATGGCGCTGCGCGAGGGGGCGGAGGCGAAGATTGACGATGTGGTGATGGACGAATTCCACTATTACTCGGACCGCGACCGCGGCGTGGCGTGGCAGGTGCCGCTGCTCACGCTGCCGCGCGCGCGGTTCCTCCTGATGTCGGCGACGCTGGGGGATACGGCTTTTTTTGAAAAGGAGCTCACGCGGCTGAACGGGCGGGAGACGGTGACTGTTTCCTCGAAGGACCGGCCGGTGCCGCTGGAATTCACCTACGCGGAGACGCCGCTGCCGCGGACGCTGGAGGGGATTCTCGCGGAGGGGAAGGCGCCGGTGTATGTGGTGCATTTCACGCAGCTCGAGGCGGCGCAGGGCGCGCAGGATTTCACGAGCATCAATGTGTGCTCGCGCGAGGAGAAGGCGGCCCTCGCGGAGGCGCTCGCGGGGTTCCGCTTTTCGAGTCCGTATGGGGCGGAGATCAAGAAGTTCCTCCGGCACGGAATAGGGCTGCATCACGCGGGGCTGCTGCCGAAATATCGAGTGCTCACGGAGCAGCTCGCGCAGCGCGGGCTGCTGAAGGTGATCTGCGGGACGGACACGCTGGGCGTGGGGATCAATGTGCCGATCCGCACGGTGCTCTTCACGCAGCTCTGCAAATACGACGGGAAGAAGACGGGGATCCTGAGTGCGCGGGACTTTCACCAGATCGCGGGGCGCGCGGGGCGGAAGGGTTTCGATGACCGCGGCTGGGTGATGGTGCAGGCGCCGGAGCATGTGATCGAGAACCTGCTGCTGGAGCAGAAGAAGGCGGAGGGCGGGAAGAAATTCGTGAAGCGCAAGCCGCCGGAGCGGAACTTCGTGAACTGGGACCGGCAGACGTTTGCGCGTCTCGTGGGCGCGCCGCCGGAGGCGCTGGCGAGCCAGTTTGCCGTGACGCACGGGATGCTGCTGAATGTGCTGAGCCGCCGGACGGACGGCTGCGCGGCGATGCGCGAGCTGATCGCGCATTCGCACGAGCCGGCGCGCGCGAAGAAGGAGCACAGGAAGCGCGCATGGCAGCTCTTCCGCGCGCTGGTGGAGAAGCGGATCGTGGAGTTCATCCCGCGCACGCCGGAGGGCGCGAAGCTGCGCGTGAATGTGGCGCTGCAGGATGATTTTTCGATGACGCAGACGCTGTCGCTTTTCCTGCACGACACGATCCCGCTGATGGATCCGAATGCGCCGGATTACGCGCTGGTGCTGCTGACGCTCGTGGAATCCATCCTCGAAGATCCGGACATCATCCTGCGTCGTCAGCTCGACAAGGTGAAGGGCCAGGCCATCGCGGACATGAAGAACGAGGGCCTCGACTACCACGCGCGCATGGAGGAGCTGGAGAAGCTCGAACACCCGAAGCCGAACCGCGATTTCATCTACGCGGCGTTCAATGATTTTGCCGCGCGGCATCCGTGGGTGGGCGGGGAGAACATCCGGCCAAAGTCCATCGCGCGGGAGATGTTCGAGGAGTTTCGGTCGTTCTCGGATTACATCAAGGTGTACGATTTGCAGCGCTCCGAGGGCGTACTGCTGCGGCACTTGTCCGGTGTCCACAAGACGCTCACGCAATCTGTCCCCGACTCCGCGAAGAACGACACGGTGCGCGAGATGGAGGTGTATCTCGGCACGATGCTGCGGCAGGTGGATTCCAGCCTGCTCGACGAGTGGGAGCGCATGTGCGACCCGGATTGGAAGCCGGGCGACGAGCAGCCCGAAGCGAGCCCGCCCGGCAGCGAGGAGGCGCTGCGCGACATCACGCGCGATGCGAAGAAATTCACGGCGGCGATCCGCAACCGAATCTTTGCGTTCCTGAGCGAAGTCATCCGCGGGGACTTCGAGGAGGCGCTGGCGCTGGTGCCGTCGTGCGAGGATGCGGAGGGTGGGGCGTGGACTGCGGAGCGGTTGCGACAGGCGCTCGCCACTTTCCACACGAGCCATGAGCGAATCCGTCTCGACCCGGAGGCGCGCAACGTGCGGCACACGTACGTGACGCCGTCCGAGGACAAGCTGCGCTGGCGCATCCAGCAGATGCTGATCGATCCCGGCGAGGCGAACGACTGGGTGGCGGAATTCGATGCGGACGTGGCGCTG
>BJFP01000584.1 GCA_014189875.1 Verrucomicrobiota bacterium
GGTGAACATCGTGCCGCAACCCCAATAGTGCGCGATGAGCTGGAAGATGTGGAAATCCGCGAGCGCCTGCCCCGGCGCACGGCTGACCTTTTTCACAAGCCCGATGCGACGCTCCGAGTTGATGAGCGTGCCCTCTTTCTCACCCCACCCGGCAGCGGGCAGCACGAGGTCCGCGCGCTGCGCGGTTTCGGTGGTCGTGTACATTTCCTGGACGACGAGGAAATCGAGCTTCTTCAGCAATTCATTGAATCGGTCCTGGTGGATCCACGAGTGCGAACTGTTTGTCGCGATGACCCACAGCCCCTTGATCTTCCCGTCCTCGATGCCCTGCACGATTTGATCGTAGGCAAGACTCGGCTGCGAAGAGATGCGTTCATCCGGAATCCCGAGGACCTGCGCGACCTTCGCGCGATGCTCCGCATTTTGAAAATCGTGCCCTCCGATGAGGCTCGTGACGTTTGCATAAAGCCGCGAGCCCATCGCATTGCACTGTCCGGTGATGCTGTTCGCCCCGGTGCCGGGCCGACCGATGTTGCCGGTGATGAGCGCGAGATTGATGATCGCCTGCGCGGTGCGCGTCGCCTCGTGGCTCTGGTTCACACCCATCGTCCACCAAAAGGAAATGCGCTTCCCGTCCGCGATGGTCTGGGCCAGCCTCCAGAGTTCCTCGATCGCAATCCCAGTCTCCGTCGCAACATGATCGGGCGTGAAACGGGCGACGAAATCCGCGAACTCCGCAAAATCGTTCGTATGCGCGGCGATAAAGTCGCGATCGATCCAGCCGCTCGCGATGAGGATGTTTGCGACGCCGTAAAGCAACGTGAGATCGCTCTTCGGCGTGAGTGCGTAGTGCTGCGTGGCCGCCATCGCGGTCTCGGTCTTGCGCGGATCCACGACGATGATTTCCGGCCGGTGCGGATTGCGCATCACGCGCTGCCACATGATCGGATGCGCGATGCACGGATTCGCCCCGACAAACACCAGCACGTCACTTTCCTCGAAATCCGCATACGTGAACGGCGGCGCATCGAAGCCGAACGACTGCTTGTACGCGACGTGCGACGTGGCCATGCACTGCCGCGTATTCGAGTCGCAGTGAATGAAGCCCATGCCGAATTTGAACAGCGCGCCAAGGAGTGCGAGCTCCTCGGTGACGATTTGCCCCGTGGAAAGAAACGCGACGGACTCCGCGCCGTGCTTTGCCTTGATCTCCTTGAACCGCTCGCAGAACAGCACCATCGCGCGCTCCCAATCCACCGGTTCGAGTTCCCCGGTCTTTTCGTTGCGAACAAGCGGCGTCGTCGCGCGGTCTGGCGCGCGCAAAGGCGTAAGCGCCTCCCAGCCTTTAGGGCATGCCATGCCGAGATTCACGGGGTAGTCCGTCTCCGCGCTGAGATTCACCGCCTGTCCGTCCTTGAGATGGATTTTGAGCCCGCAGCCGGTGGAGCAAAAGCCGCACACCATCGTGGTGGTCGCATCCGGCGCGACTTTGCTCGGCACCTGACCGAGTCCGAATTTTCCCGGCTCACGGACGAGTTCGCGAGTGAGCGGGCCGTCGAAATTGCGGAGATTGAATGGCAGTTTCATCGAGCAGTTCCTCCGGGCATCCGCGGCGCGCACGCGCCGGCAAAAAAGGCATAGCGCTCTGCAATGGCCGCAATCGCTGCGAATCCGAACGCAACCGCCGCAGGCCAGCGCGAAGGCGTGATGAACGCACACGCAGCGCACACGGCACCGAGCAGCATTGCGACCGTGCGCACATCTCCGAAAGTACCAAGCAGACGCTTCGTGATGAGCGCGGAGCGATGCGCGGGATGCCCATCATCCTCGAGGGCGAGCAGATGGTATCGCGTCTCGATGCCTACAAAAATCCACTGCGCAGCAACAGCGAGGGCGAGCCACTGCGGAATCGCCGCAAACAACGCGAAGGCATGCAGACCGAGCACGAACGCGGTGCCGAAAAATTTGGTGAACGTCAGCCGCCCGCTCCACGCCGGACGACGCGTATCCACGTAAATCATCGCAGAGCAAGCGACACCGACCACCGCCAACACGAGGGTCCCGATGGCCAGCGGGCGTTCCATTTTCCAGCCCAGCCACACCACTGCCGCAAACGCGGTGCCGCTCCCGGCAAACATTCCAAATGCGAGAATCTCGCGACTCATCCACGACTTCCGAAGACCGAGAAAAAAGCGCCACGCGCCAAGCGGACGTCCAAGGTGCAGCACGCTCACCGCAAGCCCCGCGTGCAGCAGTGCG
>BJFP01000585.1 GCA_014189875.1 Verrucomicrobiota bacterium
CCTCCGCCTCCGTGAGCTTGCCGAGATTCACGAAGATGTTCCCGACCATCAGCGTCGCCTCGCTCGCCCACGCGATCGGCAGGCCCTTGTAGCGATCCGCGATTCCTTTGATCAGCACGAGCGCCTTTTCCTGATCGCCAGCGTCAATCGCCGCGCGGCCCAGCGCGAATTCCGGCGGCGCGGCCTTCCGGATCTCCAGAATCTGCGCCACCTCGTAGGTGATCTCACCCTGCGCATTTCTCACCGTAATCTTCGTGCCGCGCACGCTGACGATCAGCACATTCACGAGCTGCTGCGGCGGTGCGGTCGGGGTCGCCGGCTTGAAAATCACGGTGTCGGTGCCGGGCGCCGCCGGCGCCTGCGCGGATGCAGTTTGCGGCGACGTGAGCGCGCTCCCCGCGATGAACATCGCAGAAAGGAGTTGCAGCAATGGGAGTGGGAAACTTAGCTTCATGGGCTTGTCTTCTGGCAGGGGAAACGCAGCACTCACGCTAAGCACCTCCGCCGGGACGAGGCAACACACTTCCGCAGCTTTTACAAAAAAAATGGTCAACATCCTCCGCAGATTCAGCCAGCCGCTCATGGTTGTCTTCACCGTGCTCATCATCGTCTCATTCACGGCGTGGGGACCGAGCTACAACAGATCGGGAAGCAGCGCTCCCGCCGCGGTGATCAATGGCAGGCCGGTGACGGGCGAGACGTTTCGACAGGAGGCGAGGCTGCTCGCGATCCATGCGCGGCTCGGCGGCCCGTATTCGAAGCTCATCGATCCCGCTGCCGCCGCCGAGGCGCAGCGTGAATTCCAGCAGAACCTGCGCGAGGGCCGCTACGTCAGGCCGGACCAAAAGGTGACCTCGGAAGGCGTGGAAAATTCACTGCTCTTCGAGAGCGAGGCCGCCGCTCTCGGCATCACGGCCTCGCAGCAGGAGATCCAGGAACGCCTCGCGCAGGCGTTCTCCGGGCAGGACGGAAAATTCGACGCGCACGAACTCGACAAGGTGGTGAAGCAACTGCTGAACCCCGAGGGCCTCAGCGAATCGCAGATCGCCGGCTTCATGGCGTCCGACGTGCGCGCGATGAAAATCGCCAACCTGCTCGCCGCGACGATCCCGCCGACGCCCGCGGAGATCAAAGGTGAATTCATCCGTCAGCGGCTCATCACCGAGGCATCGTACGTCGTGCTGAAGGCCGGGGATTTCCGCGCCGCGCAAAAGGTGACCGAGGACGAAATCATGAAGCACTACGAGGTGCGCAAGGAACTGCTGAAGTCCCCCGAGAAACGCAAGGTGCGCATCGCCGCATTCGTCCTCCCGCCCGCGCCCCAGGCCAAGCCTGAGGACGAGGCGAAGAAGACCAAGGAGCAGAAAAAGACCGAGGACGAGGAAAAAAACCTGAAGCAACAAAAGCTCGCCTACGAAGCGTATGACTTCTCGATCGCGCTGCAAAAGGGCGCCGTGAAATTCGAGCAGGGCGCGAAGGAAGCCGGCGCGACGCTCGCCGAGACGGCGGAATTTTTCTCCGCCGAAGACATGCCCAAGGAACTCGAAGGCTCCCCGCTCGCAGTGGCCGCGGCATTCGATCTCACGAAGGAAAAGCCGTATAGCACGCACATCGTGCTCTCCAAGGGCACCTACGTGCTCGCGCTCAAGGAAGTCCAGCAGCCCGAGACGCTCCCGCTCGACAAAGTCCGCAAGCAGCTCGAGGACGAGCTCCTAGACTCCAAGGCTGACGCCGCGATGATGGAAAAGGCGAACGACCTCCGCACGAAGCTCGCCGACGCGCGTAAGAACGCGAAGTCGTTCAGCGAGGCCGCGGAGACGCTCAAGCTGAAAGCGGAGCCCTTCCCCGCCTTCTCGCAGATGCAGCGCGTGCCGCCCGGCACGCCGCACGCGGGCATCGTGATGTCCGCCGCAGCAAAGCTCGCCCCCGGCGAAATCAGCGCGGTGATTCCCGGCGTGGGAACCGTGCTGATCGTGCATGTGGACCAGCGCCCCTCCGTGGATGAGAAGGACATGACGGCGGCCACCGAACAGATCGCACAGCAAATCACCGAACAGCGGCAAATGATGGCGTTCTACGCATGGCTCGCCGATCGCCGCGAGGCCGCGGGGCTCCGGCCGCGGAAGGACCTCTGAGCCGCCCACGCGCCGCCGCATGACGCCCGAACTCGACGCGCTCTTCGACGACGCCAACGGCGACCTCGCGCTCGGCGACCTCGATGCCGCCGTGGAAAAATACCGCCGCTGCACGGAGCTGGA
>BJFP01000586.1 GCA_014189875.1 Verrucomicrobiota bacterium
CCTCCGCCTCCGTGAGCTTGCCGAGATTCACGAAGATGTTCCCGACCATCAGCGTCGCCTCGCTCGCCCACGCGATCGGCAGGCCCTTGTAGCGATCCGCGATTCCTTTGATCAGCACGAGCGCCTTGTCCTGATCGCCAGCGTCAATCGCCGCGCGGCCCTGCGCGAATTCCGGTGGCGCGGCCTTCCGTATCTCCAGGATCTGCGCCACGTCGTAGGCGATCTCACCCTGCGCATTTCGGATCGTGATTTTTGTGCCGCGCACGCTGACGATCTGCACATTCACAAGCTGCGCCGGCGGGGCGGTCGGGGTCGGCGGTTTGAAAATCACGGTGTCCGCGCCGGCGACGGCCGGTGCCTGCGCACATGCCGTTCGCGACGGGCCGAGCACGCTCCCCGCGAGGAAGATCGCAGAAAGGAGTTGCAGCGCAGGGAGTGGGAAACTTAGCTTCATGGGCTTGTCTTCAGGCAGGGAAATGCAGCACTCACGCTAAGCACCTCCGCCGGGACGAGGCAACACACTTCCGCAGCTTTTACAAAAAAATGGTTAACATCCTCCGCAGATTCAGCCAGCCGCTCATGATTTTCTTCACGGTGCTCATCATCGTGTCATTCACATTGTGGAGCCCGAGCTACAACAAGTCGGGCAGCAGCGCGCCCGCCGCGGTCATCAAAGGCAAGGCCGTGACCCAGGAGACGTTTCAGCAGGAGGGGCGCACGCTCGCGATCCACGCGCGGCTGGGAGGCCCTTACTCGCAGCTCATCGATCCCGCCGGCGCCGCCGAGGCGCAGCGCGAGTTCCAGCGGAATCTGCGCGAAGGCCGCTTCGTCAAGCCGGAGCAGAAGATCACCGCGGAGGGCGTGGAAAATTCGATCCTCTTCGAGAGCGAGGCCGCCGCGCTCGGCGTCACCGCATCGCAGCAGGAGATCGAGGAACGGCTCGCGCAGACATTCTCCGGGCAGGATGGGAAATTCGACGCGCACCAGTTCGATATGGTGGTGAAGCAGTTGCTGAATCCCGAGGGCTTCAGCGAATCGCAGATCGCCACCTTCATGGCGTCCGATGTGCGCGCGATGAAGATCGCCAGCCTCCTCGCCGCGACGATCCCGCCGACGCCCGCGGAGATTAAAGGCGAATTCATCCGTGAACGGCTCATCACCGAGGCGTCGTACGTCGCGCTGAAAGCCGGGGATTTCCGCGCCGCGCAAAAGGTGACCGAGGACGAAATCAAGAAGCGCTACGAGGAGCGCAAGGATCTCCTCAAGTCCCCCGAGAAGCGGAAGGTGCGCATCGCCGCATTCGTACTCCCGCCCGCGCCGGAGGCCAAGCCCGGCGACAACGCGAAAAAGACCGGAGGGCAGAACGAAACGGAGGAAAAGGAGAAGAACACGAAGCTCCAGAAGCTCGCGGACAGCGCGTATGATTTCGCAGCCGTGCTGCAAAAGGGCACCGCGAAATTCGACGAGACAGCGAAGGAGGCTGGAGCGACGCTCCTCGATACGGCGGAATTTTTCTCCACCGAAGACATGCCCAAGGAACTCGAAGGCTCTCCCGCCGCAGTGGATGCCGCATTCGCACTCACGAAAGAAAAGCCTTACAGCGCGCACATCGTGCTCGCCAAGGGCACCTACGTGCTCGCGCTCAAGGAAGTCCAGCCACCTGACACGCTCCCGCTCGACAAGGTCCGCAAGCAGCTCGAAGACGAAATCCTCGACACCAAGGCCGACGCCGCAATGGTGGAAAAGGCAAACGACCTCCGCACGAAGCTGGCGGAAGCGCGCAAGAACGCGAAGTCCTTCGCCGAGGCCGCGGAGATGCTGAAGGTGAAGGCCGAGCCGTTTCCCGCCTACTCGCAGACGCAGCGCGTGCCGCCCGGCACCCCGCACGCAGGCATCGTCATGTCCGCCGCGGCAAAGCTCGCGCCCGGCGAAATCAGCCCGGTGGTTCCCGGCGCGGGAACCGCGCTGATCGTGCATGTGGACCAGCGCCCCGCCGTGGACGAGAAGGACATGAAGGGAGCCAGCGAGCAGATCGCACAGAACATCACGGCCCGGCGCCAAATGATGGCGTTCCACGCATGGCTTGCCGATCGCCGCGAGGCCGCGGGAATCCTGCCGCGGAAGGAACGCTGAGCCGCCCACGCGCCGCCGCATGACGCCCGAACTCGACGCGCTCTTCGACGACGCCAACGGCGACCTCGCGCTCGGCGACCTCGATGCCGCCGTGGAAAAATACCGCCGCTGCACGGAGCTGGA
>BJFP01000587.1 GCA_014189875.1 Verrucomicrobiota bacterium
TAACAGAGTCAGTATCGTCATCACCGCCAGCTTCCTGTTCAGCCCAATCAGGCGGCGGGCCTTCTGGTTACGAGTCATGGTGTCATCCCCTCTAAGTCGATTTCCGTTCGATCGGCGCCAAGACCAGGGAGCGGGCGATCCCGGTCCGCCGCGAATTGGTCTTTGGCGCACCCTCCCTAGGAGTCCGTCGGAGATAAGTCCTCGCAGGCCGATGCAGTCAGGCAACGCAGAATTCTACATGGGCGCGACGACTGATGTCGATAATTAGATATCAACAAAAGAGACGTCGATTGAGCACCGAGGGCGCTGGACTGTCAAAACAAGCCGCAGAGGGGTTTCGAACGGCCGTGACTGGCCCCTACGTTCCATCTCAGGCCACCTGCGGCGACCGCCCGTAACGGAACAGCTTCAATAAATTGCCCGTCAGGCAAATCAACTCCCACTCCAACCCTACGCTGCTCAGACCTCGGAAGCTGAAGCGACGGAATCCCCGCCGCTCCTTGATCTGACCGAATACTGGCTCCACGATGGCCTTGCGCATTTTGTAAATCGACCGCCCGGCTTCGGTTCGCAGCTTATGTTCCATTGCCTCCCGCAGCGTGGCATCTTCCGGCGGCGGACCAGTAGCCTCGGCCACCTTCTCGCCATGTTTCTGTCTTCCAACGGCGATGTGAAGATCGATTCCAGCCACATGGGGATCCACGACATTGCCGGGACTCCAATACCCCGTGTCGGCGCTGACGGCTTGCGGTTGGCTGCCCACGTTGGCTATCACCTTTTCAATCATCGGCACCAGTTGGTTGTTGTCGGTGGTCTGCTGTGTCACCGCGGCCGCTACAATCACTTGGGCCTTGCTGTCCACGGCCGCCTGCGCATTGTAGCCCTGCAAAAAGCTCCCTTTGTTGACTCCATCCGGCATGATCCGGCTCTCCGCATCGGTGAAGTTCTTTTGCGCTCCCGGCTCCGGTTTGGCTTGCTCCGGGTCCGGCACCTTCGGCTCATGCCCTCCCGCCCGCTTTCCCGTTTGCGCTTCCTGCTCGCGCCGTTTGGCGATCTTGGCTTCAGCCTCGGCCCGCAGCTGTTCGGCCTTTTCTTTCGCCTCCCGTTCCAACTCCGCCTTGGCTTCCCGGATCTTCTTCAGCCGGCTCTCCCGCCGCTGCAACTCCTCCGGCAATTCGTCGCCCCGCTTGCCCTTGCCGTACTGCGCGTCCTCGGCCTCGTCGACCGCCGCCGCTTGCCGCAGCAACTCCTCCACTTCCTGCCGTAACCGCTGCTCGGTTTCGTTCATTCGCTCATAGCTCATCGCCTTATGCTTGCTGGCGTTGGCTTTCATTTTCGTCCCGTCGATGGCCACATGCCCCAGTTTCACCAGTCCCGCCCTTTGGCATAACTGCAATACCTGCACAAACAGCCCGGCCAAAGCGTCCAGATGCCGCTTGCGAAATGCCGCAATCGTGTCGTGGTCCGGATGCGTATCCCCCGACAGATACCGGAAGGCCACATCCTCGTACGTCGCCTGCTCGATCTTCCGGCTGCTGGCCACTCCTTTGCAATATCCATACAACAGCAGTCGCACCATCATTAAGGGCTGATACGCCGCAAGGCCCCGTCCATCTCCTTCATAAGAACGGTAGATCAGCCCCAGGTCGAGTTCCTCGGTCACATCGGCGATGAACCGCCCCAGATGCCCTTCCGGCAACCAGTCGTGCAGCGACGGCGGCAGCAACAAGCTTTGATTGATGTGGTCCGTTCGAAAGCGCTTGCCCATAGCCATATCCTACGGCTCCGCCCTTCGCCGCTCAAGACATTTCCCACTCCAATTGTTTGGAAGCTTAGAGAATGGTCGAATCTATCTCCGACAGACTCCTAGGAGTCTGTCGGAAATAGATTTCGGCGCACCTAGAATCAACAACTTACAGGCAATTGGAAATTGTAAAATCCCCGTAAGTTGTTGATTCTACGTAGGACACTTTTTATCTCCGACACACTCCTAGTGTCTCAGTCCGGCGGCGTCGCCACGCCACTGACCACATTGAACGCCACGCGTCATGAGATCCGCCATACTCGCCCCTGGTTCCTGCCGGACGGTAAGCGATTGCTTTTCCTAGCGGTCAGCAGCGATGCGGATCTTTCGGGGTACGACCTCACCAGCTTGGATGGTAAGGATCGTAAACGGCTTCTCGCAACATCAAACGGAGCCGCCTATGTGCCGCCCGCGCCGGGGACGAAGAACGG
>BJFP01000588.1 GCA_014189875.1 Verrucomicrobiota bacterium
TGGTTGAAGAAATACGGAAATCCCCGACTGAGTCCGGAGCCGCAAGGCCCCGAAATCAGCGCCGAGAAATTCCCTGAAATATTCAGCAAAGGCGAACCGTTCGACGCCAATCCGGATTGTCGGATGGGGATACTGACTCAACCCAGTTGGCTCGTCGCCATGTCGAACAACTTCGACAATCACCCGATCCACCGCGGGCGCTGGATTCGCGAACGACTGCTCGGGGGACGAATCCCCGTGGTTCCGATCACGGTCAACGCGATGCTCCCCAACGAACCGCATCATGCCATGCGCGAACGGATGCGGGTGACCCGCGAGGAATATTGCTGGAAATGCCACCAGCAGATGGATCCGCTGGGGCTCCCTTTCGAGCAGTACGACCACTTCGGGCGCTATCGTACCCAAGAGATCGTGGTCGATAGGGCGAAGGACGACGCTCTTCTTGCCAAAACGCCCGATCGCAAGTTCCGACCGATGACGACCGCGCCAAACGACACGACCGGTGCTATCATCGATAGCGGCGACCCCCAGCTCGATGGACCCGTCAAGGGACCCCTCGAGATGATCGAGAAATTGGCGAACTCGAAGAAAGTGGAGCAGGTGTTCGTCCGGCACGTATTCCGCTATTTCTTGGGCCGCAACGAAACGCTCGCCGACGGCCCCGTGCTGGTGGCCGCGCACAAAGCATACCGGGACGGCGGCGGCAGCATGAAAGCGCTTCTCGTGTCGCTGCTGTCCTCGGATGCATCGCTGATTCGCATCCGCGACACTGAATCCAAGAATCCCTGACGCGGACTACGCCCAAAATCCAGTGTCCAATCTTTCAGAAAAGAACGTCATTGATTGAGAACTTCTCCGCAACTACCATCCAACTGTAGCCGTCGGGTGCTCACCCCGGCATCGCCCGCAAACCAAAACATAGCAACACCCCAAACATGATTACTCGACGCAAACTTCTCAAGGGCGTATCCGCCGGCGCCGGCGGGCTCCTGCTCGCTCCGCTCCTCCAAAAGATCGCGGCGGCCGCCGAGGGCAACGTCACCCCTCCCAAGCGGGTCATCTTTTTCGTGTTCGACAACGGCTTCCAGGACGATGGCGCGGTTCCTTTGGACACCCCCCTTGCATGCGACACGATGCGGCAGTTCCCCCTGAAGGGCCTGAGGCTGCCGTTGGACATCGAGCCGCTTGCGCCGTTCATGGATCGGATGACGCTCCTGCACGGCCTGCGGACGCACGGTGCCGTGGACCACGGCGGGTTTTTCCACGCGCTTTCGGGGAGTGCGGGCAGCAAATATACGCCTCAGGATGAGTCGATCGACGCCGCAATCGCCCGCGGAGCATCCACCGTGGTGCCTTTGTTGCATCTGGGCGTTGGGGCTGGCCAGTCAACCGGCTATTGCTGTTCGGCCTGGGGTAGGGCGCAGCCGATCGCGGCCATCTGTCGGCCCGAAATGGCCTACGAATCGCTGTTTGGCAGTGTCGGAGCCACTCAGAATGATTTCGCGGCCCGGAAAAACCTCCTGGATTTCGTGACTGACGACATCCGCAGGCTGAGATCGGTGGTCGCCGGGCCGGAACGGGAGTTGATGGACTCGCACCTGAGTGCGGTGGAATCGCTCTCCAAACGGGACGAGACTTTGTCGAGCCAGTTCGCCACAGGCGCGTTGCAGAAGCACGCGCCCAAGCTCCCCGAGAAGCGTTCGGGGCTCTTCACCGACACCGTGGCGGAGCAGTGCGACATCGTCGCGGCGGCGCTCGTGGCGGGGCTGACCAATGTCGTCTCCATCAGCGTGGGCTTGAACTCCCTTCCCCAGAACTACTCGGGATTCTCCAAGCAGGGCCCTCACGGCCTCGGTCACGGCAGCGGCGACAAGGAATTGGGGCTTGAGAAACCTTTTGAGCCTCTGGCGCACCTCCGTAACTTCCATGCCCGCCAAGTGGCGCGCTTGCTGACGAAGCTGAAGGAGACCCCGGAGGGCAACGGCACGATGTTCGACAATACCGTGCTCGTCTTCATGAGCGATACCGCCAACCAGCAACACTGCTGGAAGGGAGCGAATTGGCCTTTCGTGCTGATCGGCAACCTGGGCGGCACTTTGACGTCGGGTCAGTACCTGTCTTACCCGGTGACGAGGCGTCAGACGTGGGACAACGCCGGCGTGGCAATGGGCGCTGCGGCCGACGGCAATCCGGTCACGAACGCCCTTTATACCACGCTCCTGCACGCCGTC
>BJFP01000589.1 GCA_014189875.1 Verrucomicrobiota bacterium
GCGCGTCGGCCACGGTGCTCTGTTCGCCACGGGCGTTGTAGGTGAATGTGGTCACCGTCCCGGCGGCGTCCGTCTGCGTGAGCACCCGCCCGTCCGCATCATAAGTCATCGTGCTGCTCGCCTCGTCGGCGGTGCCGGGAGCCTGCGTCTGCGCGACCACCTGTCCCGCGTCGTTGTAACTCGTCGCCGACTGCCGCCCTCCGGGCGAGGTCACGAGGATCTGCCGGCCCGCCGCATCATAGGCAAAGGTCGTCGTCCGGTTCAGCGGGTCGGTCACCGTCTATCAGTCTGGCACTCTGTTTTCAAGCGCCTGGCCAAGGAGAAGGCGGATCTGCCGTTGCTCGTGCGGGCCTTCCAGCGGCTCACGGTGCGCTCGGTGAAGTTCATCCGCTGGCTGAGGGTGCAACTCTTTGCCCGCCTTCACCATGAGCCTGACATCGCCGCCCTGCGCCACCTATACGCCACTTTGTAGGTGGATTCTTGGACACCGTTGCCCACCAGCATGCGTTCGCCCGCCTCGTTGAGCGCGCTCAGCACGCAATACTTCTTATGGATGTCGATTCCGATGTAGTTCATGGGTGTGGTGTGGTTGCTTTATTTTCCCCACCCTCCCACGCCCCCGACTCCCAGAAAATCTCCCATGCTCGCAGGACTCAGCCTGCTTTCATGCTATCTGTCCCTGCTCCCACCTGCTCCCAATACATCGGCAGTCAGAACCTCAACCTCCGGTCATGGCCCGGAGATGATAATGCCCGCGCGATGGGCATTCAGACCGGCACGGAGCGCCCTGCGGACTTCCTCGCTACGAAAAGGCACCTTTGGATCGAGAGCCGCCTGCGCGGCTTCCGCTTGGGCCGTGGTTCTGACGTGCCCCCACGACGCGGCCTGCTCGACGGCGCTGCTGTCGGCGGCTTGCAGCCACTTTACCACCGCCGCCGAGGCGGTCTTGTCGCCGATTTGATTCAGCGTGCGGAAGGCCACCGTGTTTGCCTGACTGCCGGGCGGGTTCTTCTCTAGGGCTGCGGCCAACGGCGGCACGGCGCTCGGCTGGTTGACTTTCAGCAGCCCATATGCCGCCTTTTCGCGCCGCACGTCATCCTGGCCGTCCGGGGCCAGCGCCGCCGCCAGCAGCACTTCCACGCCCGAGGCCGAGCCGATTCTCCCGAGGGATTCGGCGCTCGAAAGCATGATCTTGGGGTCGTTCGTCGCAAACCACACCGCAGTCAGTTTGGGCGTAAAATCATCCTTTTCCAATGTCCCGCTAACGATATCGCCAACATCCCGAACACAAGCAACCGCGCTTTCCCGCAATTCCTTGTCCTTCAAATTGAGCGCCTCGTGGATGAGCAATCCGACCGTTTCCTTGGTTGCCGCAAAACTCAAGGCACCAAGTGCCATTTTCCTTTCAAACTTGGAGGCCTCGTCACTCTCAATGAACTCCTGCAGCTTTTTCAAAAACGCTGGGTTTGGTGGGCGATCTCGCAATGCATAAGCTAAATAATTTTGAACCGCGCCCTGTTTCATCGGATCATTCTCTACTCGTCCGGCGTCGAGGAAATGCTGGAAAATCGCATTGATGTCCTTCTCTCGAATTTCTTTCATGATTTTACCCCGCTCCAATACCGGCATTTCGGAAAACTTCTTCTGCGTGTAAGGATTGTCGTCAGGGGCAGGAGCAGGGAGAGCCGGCACTGCTGGCACCGGCACGGCCTTTGCCGGTGGCTCATTCACGATTGGCGCAGGCGAAGTTTTGCCTCTAGTCGAGACAGTTGCCAGGTCCGGTTGCCCCAGATTTGACGGCGCAGGAACGGAAATGAGCAACCACCGAGCCACAGCGCCCAGCAGTAGGAGCGTCGCAATGCCTAGGATAAGTTTGTCACGGGTCTTCATGGTCGGAAAAACCAATGCCTCATCAACCCGATCAGTTGCAGGTGTAAGTCTTGATCCCTGCCTGGCTCTTCCGTATGCAACACATCATCATCCAGATTCTCAAGCGTGACAATGTTGCCTCCGTTGCTGCTAGGAAATTGCTTTCGCGCCCGCCGCACCGGAAACGGTCAGAACGGGGACGGGCGTCGGGGAGTGAGGGGGTCTGGCGAGGATGAGCAGGGCGAGGGGGATGGTCTTCGTGAGCTTGGTGGTCTTCATGGGTTCGGTCTTGAGTTGAGTATTGAGTGAAAGTGATCCGGAAGCTGCCCCCCCCCATGCGAGGGTGACAAG
>BJFP01000590.1 GCA_014189875.1 Verrucomicrobiota bacterium
AAGGCGGTGTGGTCGTGGCGATCCGCGACGAACTCGGCATCCCGACGCGCTTCATCGGAACCGGTGAGAAGCTCGGGGACTTTGCGTTTTTCGACAACCGTGAGTTTGTCGAGGGGATGCTTGCGGGTGAGAGTTGAGCGGTGAGGGTTGAGAGGCATGGGAATCCGCGCGCAGCGCGTCATTGAACTCTCACCTCTCAACTGCTCACGCGACGACGCCGGACTCTCTCTGGAGGTAGAAGTCCTTCCCGCTGATCCATGCTTCCGCCGTGTGACCGTGGTCGTCAGTGGCGATGATTTTGATGTCGTGCGGCTCGCCATCGCCAGCGAAGGCCGTCAGCGTGATCGGAGGATCAAACGCCACGTCCTCGAAGTATGAACCCCGGAGCTTGCAGAGCCCGGCGCTTTCCACCGGATCGTGGTGGTAGAATCCGTGCCCGTCCGGCAGATGCCAGGCCGCGAACCGGATATGTCTGTCAGGCTCAAAGTTCGTGCCGCTGAGTAACAGGTCGATCTTCGTGTTCGCGTGAGTCATGTTTTCGCGCGAGCGCAAGGTCAGGCGTGGGTGGACGTGAGGGGAGAGGTCTCCGCCCACAACTCCGGAAAACATGGCGAACATGATTCCGAACAACACTTCGATGCCGATGAGAATGCTCATAACGGATGGGGTTCGAGTGAGAATCTCTCGTGCAAAAGGTGCGCCTCCGCCTCCGCGGATCAAGTGCGTTCCGGCGGGAAGGATATCCGGGGTTTTCGGTAGGCGGGAATCCGCCGGGGGCGTTGCCAACGAGGAGGGACGGACGAAGTTTTCCCCAAAGGAAGTGCGACCGTTGCAGATTATCCGCTCGCCGCGCACTGGTCTCTGTTCGCACCCGGCAGGCACATATTTCCACTATCCCAATTCCCGACAATCCGCCTAATTCGATCCCATGAAAAACTCCTTCGCCCTCACGTTTGCGCTCGCATGTCTCGCCGGTGTGTCTTTTGCCGCTGAGAAAAAGCGCGTGGTCGTCTGCACGGTGACGACCGGGTTCCGGCATGGGCCGGCGATTGCCGAGGCGGAGAAGACGCTGCCGAAACTCGCGAAGGAGAGCGGGGCGTTTGAGATCGTGGAATTTGTCCGCCAGCCGGATGCGCCGAAGATACCGCAGCGTCCGCGCAAGCCGAAGGATCTCGCGGCGAATGCGAACGACAAGGACAAGGAGCGCATGGCGGAGGACATGAAAAAATTTGAGGCGGAAAACGCGAAGTGGACGTCGGAGATGGTAGCGCAGGAGAAGGCGGCGAAGGACGGATTCGAGGCGGCGGTGAAGAAGAGCCTCGCGGCGCTTTCACCGGCGCGTCTGCGTGCGGAGAAGATTGACCTCGTGATTTTTGCGGACACGACGGGCGACCTGCCGCTGCCGGACAAGGAGGGGTTCATCAAGTGGATCGAGGACGGGCACGCGTTCGTGGGGATGCACTCGGCGAGCGACACGTTTCACGGGTTCCCCGGCTATGGGCAGATGCTGCAGGGCGAGTTCAAGTCGCATGGCAAGCAGGTGCCGGCGGATCTCGTGGCGGGCGACACTTCGCATCCGGCGAATGCGGGCATCGGCAGCAAGTGGGACATCAAGCTGGAGGAGATGTATGAGATGAAGGACGGGAGCCACGACCGCTCGAAGGTGCACGTGATCTGGTTCCTGAAGCACCCGCCGCAGCAGCCGGACAAGGCGGAGTACGCAGCGGTGAGCTGGTGCCGCATGGCGGGGACGGGACGCGTTTTTTACACGAGCCTCGGGCATCGCGAGGATCTGTGGAATGATGACCCGGCGTTGCCGAACCGCGTGAATTCGCCGGAGACGGCGAAGCAATATCAGGCGCACATCCTCGGCGGCATCAAGTGGGCGCTCGGGCTCGCGAGCGGTGATGCGACGCCGAACCCTGAGGTGAAGTAAAAGAAGGTTCTCAGTGCTCAGTGTTCAGTTTTGGGCAATGGCGTTGCCTCGCATCCAGCACGCATCGCCCATACTTTTGCAGGACTCTGAATCACACCCGCGGCGCGGGGCGCGCGAGGGAATGCTTGCGGAAGCGCGTTCCCGTCCTTACGACTCGTGGCCGCATGAAAAAAATCGAAGCCATCATCAAGCCGTTCAAACTTGAGGACGTGAAGGAAGCGCTCGCTGAAATCGGAGTCGAGGGCATGACTGTCACCGAGGTGAAGGGCTTCGGCCGCCAGAA
>BJFP01000591.1 GCA_014189875.1 Verrucomicrobiota bacterium
GTTTCAGCGCGATGGCTGCGCGGTCGGTGATGGGCGTGCTCATTGTGCGGGAGTGTTGATGGCTTGCTTGGCGAGGTAAATCAGGCGTTCGCAGTCCGTGGCGTCGCCGTCGTTGCACAGCTTGCCGTATTCCGCGATTCCTTCCAGCGCGGTGCGGAGGCGCGCAACGTCGGCGCGGAGCACGGCGATCTCGTCGTCCCTGTCCTTCGCATCGCCGTCCCGGTCTGCGCAGAGGTTTAGCGAGAGCGCGTTGGCATCGTCTCGCTCCTTTGCGAGTTCATCCCGCTCGGCGCGGGCTGCGTTGAGGTCGGAAAACCAGCCATTTAGCTTTTCTTCCAGTTCCGTGATACGCTTGACCTGCGATGCGATTGTCTCGTCCGCAAATTTTGACGAGTAAGGGCGCTTGCCTTTAAGCGCGACAGAAAGTTGCCTGTTGAGTTCATCCCGCTCGGCGCGGGCTGCGTTGAGGTCGCGCTCCAGCCGCTCGCAGAAGGCCACGATTTGCGCGTCCTCTGGCACGTTGTCGGTGAATATTGCGTCTGTTTGGGGTGTGGATTGGTCGCTCATTGTGGGATGTGTTTGGGTTATTTCTTTTTAACGTAGCAAAGCAGCGCGGTGTTGAACTCCAAAAAGAACTCGCGAAACGTGCCTTCTTCGCGATCCTTTTCGACGATGATTTTTGCCGGTATCATTCCAGCGGTTGACTTGCCTTCCTCCGCCGCGCGTTCCATTTCGATATTCCGCCACACGACAAGCACGTTGTCGGCGTTGTCGCGGATGTGCCCGCTTCCCTTGATGTCGTGTCCCTGTGGTGCGTCTGCACCGGGAGATTTGCGAGGGTGCGCGATTAGGTGAACATGCACGCCTGTTGCGCGGCTGTATTCGGCGAGGTCGGTCACGAATTTGTTTTGCGCTGGGTAATCTTCCTCCAGTCCTTCCACGCGCATGAGTGAGTCAATGACGAGGTGCGCGATGCCGTAGCGCGCGTGCGCGTAGTTGATCATCTCGAAAAGCACGTCGCGCGAAATGCCGCCCGCCTTGTCACAGAATAGAAGATGCTTCGCCATTGCTTGCGCCATTTTCTTTGCGTCCCCTTCGTTTGCTACTCTCGCGCCGAGCGCGATGATAATCCGGCGAAGAACTTTCGCGGGCGTCATTTCCGGGCTGATTATGAGCGACGGCCTTTTCGTCTGCATCGCGAGGTGAATCATCGCGTAGTTCACCACGCTGCTTTTGCCGTGTCCGCTTGTGCCAGTCCAAACGGTAAGCTCTCCGGGGCGAAAGCGAAACGATAGCGCGCAGTCCCGATGATGCACGGTCTGCGGGATCGTGTGCCCGAGCATTTCCTCGGTGCGAAAGAACTCCCGCGCACACGCTTCGCCGAAATGCCCTGCGTCGAACAGGTGCGCGACGGTCGGATATTCGGACGAATCCAGCCAGCGCCGGGCATCGTATGCCGTGACGTGCTGTTTCAACGCGTCGTTCGCGTCCTTGTGCGGGAATTTCACCACGCGCACGCGATGCTTTCCGAGCCGTGAGATTGCCGTTGCAAGCGCCGCCTCGGTCTTTCCGTCGTTGTCGAAGCTCAGATAGATCGTCTTGAACGGTTCCAAGTTGTCCCATTCAAAATCGATCCACGTTTGCCCGCTTCCGTTCGGGATGCTGAGTGCGGGGATTCCCCATTGCGCCCACGTCATCGCGTCAATCTGGCCTTCGCAGATCAGGATTTCGCGGGCCTTGTAATTCTCCGGCGTGAGTGACTGCCAGCCCCAAAGCGAGGGCGCTGCGTCCTTGTCCTGCCACACCTTCTTGCGGCCCTTGTCATCCAGCGCGAGCGCCCGATAGGAGCGATTGAGCAACACGCCGCTTGGCGAGTAGGACGGAAACACGATGGCTCGCCTTTCAGCGTCGCCTTGCACGCGGTAGCGATTCACGATTTCCGGCAGGAGCTTCCGCTCGTCAACCATCCAGTGCATTGCCCTCCCGTCCGCGCTGATTGCGGGCTTGTCGTCCTGCGGGCGGGTGTAAGACTTGGCCGGCGCTTCTTCCACGATGCCGAGCCAGCCCTTTGCCTCGGTGATGGCTTGCGGGAGCGAGACGCCCTTGACCGCGCACCAAAGGTCGAGCGCGTCGCCTTTTTGTTCCTGCCCGTTCCAGTCGCACCAGTTCCCGGCGTAGGTGCCGGACAGATGCACAGAAAGGCTTTTGCCGCTTTCG
>BJFP01000592.1 GCA_014189875.1 Verrucomicrobiota bacterium
CTGCGACGGCTCGTGGGAATCTGGCATGGGATTGATGATCTGCGACATTTTTGGGAATGCGGACGGCAGTGAAAGCTGGGGCAATGTAACTCGCGAACCGCGCCAAACCTAAGGGAAAAGCTCGCGCTTCTCCGCAATCCGGCTGATCGCAACCATGAGGGTTGCCCAGCCTGCGACTCTCGGATACCGCTGTCAGCGGAGCCCATGATTTTCCATCTCGCCCGCAAACAAACGACAGCGGGCATTCACCGAAACTGAATCCATGCCGGACTGGAGCTACCGCACCGTTCTTCGTCCGCTGTTGCTTCGGCTCCCGGCGGAAAGGGCACGTAGAATTGCCGTCGGTTCGCTTGCTTTGATCGGACGTTCAGCCGTGGGCAAGGCATTCATTGATTTTCTCGGCCACATGCGCGCGGATCCGCGTCTAGTCAGGACTCACGGTGACCATACATTTCCAAGCCCCGTGGGCATCGGTGCCTTGCTGGATCCATCGGGCGCAGCGCTCGGTGCGCTTGCAAGGTTCGGCTGCGGCTTTTTGGAAATCGGCCCGATCGCCGGGGAATCCCGCGAAGGTGCGGATTGGACGGTGAACATCGCTGGAAGAAAAATTGCACGCGCCGGGCCTGAACCGACCGTGAGCATCGCCGACGCACTCGTTCTTCTTGACGCGCGGCCTGAACACACAGTTCCCGTGTTCGCCAGACTGGCCGATGGCACCGACGAGATGCTCGTCCGCTTCGCCGGACAGATCGCGGGTCACGCGGAAGGCATCGTCCTTCCGAGAGGCGGATCGCTCATCGGCAAAATTCGCGCTGTGTTCCAAAAAATGATCCTCGTCGTCGTGCCGACGGGATTTTCTGATTTTGCGGAACCCGAAGCGTCCGACGGTGTCTGGATCGCCGGCGAAACCGAGCAGACTGTGCGGACCGTCGCACACGCACGCGCCGCGCTGACGGACAAGATTATCGTTGCTGGCGGCGCGATCGATCCCGCCGATGTGCGTGCCTTTCTGGAGGCCGGAGCCACACTCACGAGTGTGGATGCCGGCCTGGCGTTGTCCGGCCCAGGGCTCGTGAAGCGAGTCAACGAAGCACTGCTCTCTGAGTTGCCGCCACTCCCGCTGGAACCGCTCACGCTCGATGCCTCGCGCCGCCCGTGGTTCTGGGCGCTCATGATCGGCCTCGCCATGATTGCCGGCGGAATGGTGGCCGCGATTCTCGCGGCGACACGCGTCGTTCTCCCGTACGACGAGGCGCTGTGCGGCATCCCGCGGGGCGCATTCGTCGCGATCAATCCGAAGCTCCTGCCGTTCATGGCCCATGATCGGATGTCCCTCGCCGCCACGATGCTCAGCATCGGCGTGCTCTACTCGGCCATCGCATGGAATGCGATCCGCCGCGGTGCGCACTGGGCAAAGTCCACGATCGTCTTCTCGGCGATGAGTGGCTTCTTCAGTTTCTTCCTGTTCCTCGGATTCGGATATTTCGATCCATTCCACGCGTTCATCACGGCAATCCTCTTTCAGTTTGTCGTGCTCACGCTTTTCGCACCGCTCGGTCCGGCACATCCGCCCGCGGTGGCCGACTGGCGCGAGACCGCCGCGTGGCGTCGCGGCCAGTGGGGACAGCTGCTGTTCATCGGACTCGGCGTCGGGCTCGTGATCGCAGGAATCGTAATCTCGATCGTCGGCTGCACCAAAGTTCTCGTCGGCACCGATCTGGAATTTCTCCAAAGTACTGCGGCGCGCCTCCTCGTCGCAAACGACCGGCTGATGCCACTCATCGCGCATGACCGGGCGAGCCTCGGCGGTATGTTGATTTCAAATGGCATCGTCATTTGGCTCGCCGCGCAATGGGGCATCCGCGCAGGCGAACGCTGGCTTTGGCGGGCGCTGGCGCTAGCAGGTAACGTGGCATTTGCCGTCGCGATCGGCGTGCATCTCGCAGTGGGCTACATGGATTGGCTGCACTTTGCCCCCGCTGTCGCGGGGTGGTGCCTGTGGCTCCTCGCCCTGTGCCTCACGCGTGAATGGATGTGCCTGCAAAAGGATCCAGTCGCCGCAAATTGATTCTGTAAGCATGCAGCAAAAAGGGCGCGGATTTCTCCGCGCCCTTTCGTTTTGAATCTGCTGAGTCCTGCCCGGATCAGCGCTGCACGCGAGCGGAGCCGCCTTTCGCAAACGCCTTCACCTGCTCGACGGTCGCCATCGTGG
>BJFP01000593.1 GCA_014189875.1 Verrucomicrobiota bacterium
TGCAAAGGTGTGGACATCCGTCGTCCTCGCAGGGGAGATTTTGAACAGCGAAGGCAACGGATTAGCCGGGTGCAGAGGCGCGGTGAATATCTGGCCGAGGGCGATGTATTTTGCCGTAAGGGCGACGGCGGAATTCGCGCGGATAGCGCCGCCCGCCGCGACGCGCAATTTCCCGCGCGCGGCGATGGAGACCGGGCCTTGGAATTCCAAGTTGCCGCCAAACGAAACGGGGCTGGCGCCGACGTATTTCGCACCGAGATCGAGCGAATCAAAACCGCCGTCCAAGAAACGGTTCGCTGCAAAATATCCCATGCCGGTGAGCACCGTGCCCGTGCTGCCAAGCATGGCGGTGCCGACTTGTGGGTTGGCATTCGTCGCGGGGATCGTCAGGCCGTCCTGTGTGACGATGAGGTTCGTGTCGGCGCTCGTCTGCGTATTGTCCAGCGCGTAGCGGCCCGAGAAAATCGAGAGCATGCCGCCCGTGGCCGTGCCCCCGCCCGCGCGCCCGATCAGTGTCGCGTCCGTGAAAAGCATCCGCGATCCTTGCAGATCGATCGTGCCGCCGTTGCTGTCGCTGCTCAGCGGCACGGTCCTCAGATTCCAGAGCGGGGCGGTGAGTCCGCTGTTGAGCGGCACTTTCACAGCCCCCGCATTGCCGAGCGTGGAGGGATGCACGTCGAAGGTGCCCGACGTACCGGAGACATCGAGCACGGCGCCGGCGCTGGCGACGATGTTGCCGGAGACCGAGATCGTGCCGCCGGGGTAAATCTTCCCCTGCCTGCGGCCGTAGGCGTCCGGCGTGAGGACGGTCGTGCCGGCGGTCGAAAGGAGAGATCCCGCACCGATGACGACGGTCGGCAATGCAGTCGTGACGCTGTTCACCAGATCGGGCGCGACCGGGAAGCTGCCCGCGCCGGAGATGGTGACGCTGCCATCGGGCGCGATCACGGATCCCTGCATAGTGACGGTCTCGCCCTTAAATGAGATTTTCCCTCCTGCATCCGTGCGGAGGGAGGATCCTTGGCCGGTGACGATGTCGCCGCGAGTCTCCAGTATGTCGGTGGTGAACGGATCGTCCGAGCCGGATGCCAAGAAGCTGATGTTCACCGGCGAACGCAGCCCTTCCTCGCGGAGCGCCGGGCCGAACTGGAGCCCTTGAAAGGCCCGCGTGGCCGGCGTGAGTGCAAGCGTCTTTGCCGTCGCACGGATCGTGGTGCCCCGCGTGACGGTGATCGCGGGTTCGTAATCCACCGGCCCACCGACGAAGCCGGGCGCTCCGAATGCACCGAGCACGTAGTTCGTGAATCCGCCACGGCTGAAAAAATCCGCGGGCAGGAGGAGCACCGAACTGGTGTCCGTGGACCCGCCGATCTGAATCCTGCTGGTCTGAAGATCGAGGGTTCCCCCCGTCATGCCGGTCCCGGCATATCCGGAGAGCACCGAGCCGAGCGCGAGTTGGCCGCCGACCACCGTCGCCATTCCCGGATCCCTGCCGGTGTGGATCGTGATTTTGCCCGCGTTGCCAAAAGTCACCGCACCGCGCAGCCCGACGTTGACACCGCTGGAGACATCAATGGAACTGCCGGCGGCAAGGGTCGCGCTGTAGGAAGTGATCTCGACGTTGCCGCCATTCAGCATGATCGGCTGCGTGAATGCGCCAGCACTGCCGATGCGATCGTCCGTGATCAGCCCGCGCGTGCTGAGCGATGCGCCGGGCGAGAGAATGAAAGAGCCGCGTGTGCCGTCCGGAACCGGCGCGAGCGCACCGCTGACGTTCTCCAGCGGAAACAGCGCCGCATAGGCCGGCGAAAACGCGTACGCCGTGAAACTCAAATTTCCACCGGGCGCTGTCGCCTGCGACTGCACACGCACATTCGCGCCGGTGAGCGAGATGGAGCCGTGCGGCAACGTGGTGAGCGGGACACCGGATGGCACGAGGATTGATCCCTCGTAATTCTCCACGGTGAGATGGCCGAAGCCACCGTCCGTCAGCAATGTGGGCGCCAGCACGAATGACGAGAGGCGCTCCGCCGGCAGTGCGGCGGGGACATTGTTCACGAGCGTGAAAGCGGGGATGGATGCCAGGGCCTGGCTGCCAAAAGTAATCGCCGGTGGAGTCGGCGACGTGGTGATGATGCTGAAGGTGTTCGAGCCGGTGTCATATTTCCGCTCGGCTGCAAAGTGAAAGCCGAGGCT
>BJFP01000594.1 GCA_014189875.1 Verrucomicrobiota bacterium
ATGCGAAGCTCGACAAGCTCCGCATTTTCCCGAGCCCGACTTGCGACGACGAGACATTCCTGCGCCGCGCGCAAATTGACATCACCGGCACGCTGCCGACGCCCGACGACGTGAAGGCATTCATCGCTGACAAGGACTCCGCGAAACGCGCAAAGAAGGTGGACGTGCTTCTCGCGCGGAATGAGTTCGTGGACATCTGGGCGATGAAATGGAGCGAGCTCCTCCAGATTCGCAGCAGCAACAACGCGCAGCAGGCCAGCTACAAGTCGGTGCTCACGTACTACGGATGGATCCGCGAGCAGCTCGCGAAAAACGTGCCCGTGAATGAAATGGCCAGGCAGCTCATCCTCGCCACCGGCTCGAACATGGACAGCCCGGCGACGAACTACTACGAGCTGGAAGTGGACCCGCTCAAGCTCGCGGAAAATACGGCGCAGGCGTTCTTCGGCACGCGCATCCAATGCGCGCAGTGCCATAATCATCCGTTCGACCGCTGGACGATGGCCGACTACCGCGGCTTCGTCTCGTTTTTCACGCAGGTCGCGCGCAAGACGGGAGAGGATCCGCGGGAGCGCATCGTTTTCAATTCCGGCAGCGGCGACGCCCGCCATCCGGTGGACAGCCGCGTCATCCCGCCGAAATTCCTCGGTGAGGAGCAGCCCGACTGCACCGGCAAGGATCGCCGCCAGGTGCTCGCCGACTGGATCGCGTCGCCGAAAAATCCGTTCTTCCCGCGCCACGTCGCGAACCTTGTCTGGGCGCAGTACATGGGCCGCGGCATCGTCGAGCCCGTGGACGACGCACGCATCTCGAACCCGCCGAGCAACCCCGAACTGCTCGATGCCCTCTCCGCGAAGCTCGTCGAATACAACTACGACCTGCGCCACCTCGTCCGCGACATCTGCAACAGCGTCGCCTACCAGCGCGCGACCCGCGTGAATGAGTCCAACGAACTCGACGACCGCAATTTTGCGAAGGGCACCATCCGCCGCATGCGCTCGGAAGTGCTCCTCGACTGCATCACGCAAGTCACCGAGACGAAGGACAAATACCGCGGACTCCCGCTCGGCGCACGCGCCGTCGAGGTCGCCGATGGACGCACGACTAGTTATTTCCTCACGACGTTCGGCCGCGCGGATCGCGAGGAGATCTGCTCGCGCGAAAAAGTCGGCCCCACGCTCAGCCAGGCGCTCCACATGCTGAACGGCGAAACCGTCGAGGGAAAAATCGCCGCCGGCGGAGTCGTCGCGAAGCTCATGAAGGCCAACATGACGCCGCGCGAAGTCGCCGCGGAACTCTACCTCCGCTGCTTCGGTCGCGCACCCACCGAACAGGAACTCGTGAAGCTCCAGGAACACTGGGGCGTCACCGAAGAGCAGCCGAAAGTGTACGCCGACATCTTCTGGGCGCTCATGAACGCGAAGGAGTTCATGTTCAACCACTGAGCCAAAGATCTTCGGCATGGAAAGCGGGGC
This sequence comes from Verrucomicrobiota bacterium, assembly GCA_014189875.1. Classification (GTDB taxonomy): domain Bacteria; phylum Verrucomicrobiota; class Verrucomicrobiia; order Chthoniobacterales; family Chthoniobacteraceae; genus SXWH01. The sequence goes on from BJFP01000594.1 coordinate 1,476, forward strand.
GATTCAACCTGCGGAACTATGCCGACATTGTTACTCGTACGAGTTCGGACCTGCTTCCACAACGCCCGTGCTTGCCTGCGCTCCGCAAAAAATCCACGCCCACATTTACCGCTGAGGATCTTCGTTCCCTGAAGCTCCTTTCCCGCTTCCGCGAAGTGCTCGGCGGCGTTCTCGCCCGGTCCCAAGTCCCCCTTCACCGCTCCTTTGAAGATCCCCTGGCAATCCTGTGTGCCCTAGCCTTCGCCACGGCCGCGCGCGCCGAGGCGCAGGCCAGCACCGTGCGCGTCGAGCGGTGCGCGCTTTTGCAGAAAGGTCATGCCATTCTCTTGCTCAACGCAAAATTTTTTCCGGAAGGCACGAGTGAACCGGCATGAAAACCGAGGCCGCAAAGTAGGCGAGGTTTGTAACCTCGCGTGGGAGAGCGCAGCGACGCGGCGGGGTGTGGTCGCGGCTCGCGTGCAAGCGATCCGAAACCGCCATCCTGCCGTCTGCACCCGTCGCACCGTTCGAGGTTGCAAACCTTGCCTGCCTTTTCCTGCCGCGCGATCCTCTTTGCGGTGTCACAGCACCGTTCCGCGGAGGACGACGAGCGCTACGTTGAAGTAGATGAGCAGGCCGGTGACATCCACGAGCGTGGCCACGAACGGTGCGGAGGAGGTGGCGGGGTCGAGCCCGCAGCGGCGCAGGAGAAAGGGCAGCATGGATCCGGTGATGGAGCCCC
>BJFP01000595.1 GCA_014189875.1 Verrucomicrobiota bacterium
TGCTCACGTCCTCGACCACAGCGACGTTCCGCAGCGCGCTCGTTGGAGTTGGCTTGAAGCAGGTCATCTAGTCACACTCTGGTTGGTATTCATCTCGGGCCGCGCGGAGAAATCTGCGCGGCCCTTGTTTTTTGTGCTTGCATTCCGAAAACCAAGCGTTAGGAATGCTGGCATGAAAATCAATCTCAAAAATGTCCGATGCCGCTTTTGTCATAAACTCTACGCGAGGAAAAAGGAAGACAGCGGTCCTATGGAGTGCATCGAAAACGAATGCCTAAAATCGCGCAGATTCGTAATCGCGGGAATACAATCAGAAGGTTTCGCAGTCGAAACAATACAGCATGTTCGCACCGCGCTTCGCGACCGCTCGCAAAAGCCAATGTATTCCTATGAATAAGAAAAAGAACCCCGCCGCCGTCGCGCTCGGCAGCATCAAAAGCGCGAAGAAAACCAAGTCATCCCGGCGCAACGGGAAGCTCGGTGGCCGGCCAAAGAAGGAGGCGAAGTGAGCAAGCGCAAGAAAGCAGCACCGCCAGCACCGCGCACGCGCACGATCACGCAAGCGCGCGACCCGTATCGTGACGAACTCATTCGCGCGGGCAAGCTCGGCGAGGAAGGCAAGCACGACGAGGCCGAAGCAATCTGGCGCACGTATCTCGAAAGCTGCCCAGACGACCCCGATGTGTGCTTCAACGTCGGCGTGTGCATCATGCGTCGTGCTGATTCGCCTGCACTTCGATTCGAGGCCGCGCAGTTTTTCGAGCGCGTAGTCCAAAGCCCGCACGCGGAGATCGAGCGGAAGGCGGATGCGATGAACAACATGGGACTGATGATGGAGCGGTGCGGAGAGACGGAGAAAGCCGCGACCGCGTACGCCTTCGCACTGAAAATGTTTCCGGCTCACAAGGCGGCGCGTGTGAACCTCGGCGACGCGAAGCGATTCATGGGCGACTTCGCCGGAGCGCGTGGCGAATACGACGCCGTGCTCGACCAAGACCCCGAATCACCCGAGGCCCACTTTTGCGCGGGCATGATTGCGCTGCTATTTGGCGAATGGGAGCGCGGATGGCGCGAGTATCGCTGGCGCTACAAGGCACCGAGCTTTAAGTCGAAACCGTTTGCCAGCGAAGCGCCGCCGTGGGAAGGCGAGCCGCTTGACGGCAAGACGCTGCTCATCGTCGCGGAGCAAGGATGGGGGGATCAAATCATGTTCGCCCGCTACGCGCAGGAGTTGAAGCGCCGCTGGCCTTCGTGCTCAGTTTGGTATCACTGCGACCCCGTCATGCACGCGCTTCTTTCCGGCGTGTATGGAGTGGATCGCGTGGTGTTCAACCCGACCGATGGATTCGATTACGTTTCCCCGGTGATGGATCTCCCGCATTGCACCGGCATGAAATCCGAAGCTGACATCCCGCCCGCGCACTGCATTCGCACCATGCCATCGTGGTCGCCGTGGTCGCTTCAAGTCGGCAACGTGCTCAGGAAGCGCGTGGCGCTCGTCTGGGCAGGCTCGCCTATGCACGGCAAGGACAAGGCCCGCAGCATCCATGCGAGGCTGTATCAGCCGCTAATTGACGCGCATCCCGAGTGCGACTTTTTCAGCCTGCAATGCGGGCCAGCGCAGCCCGAGGTTGCGGAGCTTCGCGGCGTGACCGACCTCGCGCCGGAAGTGAAGGACTGGACGGACACCGCGCAAATGCTCGCGTGCATGGACTTGCTGGTGAGTGTGGACACCGCGTGCGTCCACCTCGCGGGCGCAATGGGGACGCCAGCTTGGATGCTTTGCCCGACCTCGCCGGATTTCCGCTGGCAACTCACGCGCGAGGACAGCCCGTGGTATGGGAAAATGAGACTATTCAGACAGACCGACCGCAATGACTGGCAAACTCCAATCCAACGAATCACCGATGCACTCACGACTTTCTGACTTCATCGCGGCCCGCGCCGCTGAGACATACGCCGAGCCGCGCACAACCGGACACGACGGCCTAACCGCGCAGATGGCACCGCTTGTCGCTGCGATGCTGCCTGCGGGCGCGAGCGTGCTCGACGTGGGATGCGGGCAAGGCCCGGCGCTGGACTGGTTCCAGCAGCACGGGCACTACCCAATCGGCATCACCACCAACACGGCAGACCTTCGCGTGTGCGAGGCGAACGGGCACGAAGTTCACCCGGTGGACATGCACAAGC
>BJFP01000596.1 GCA_014189875.1 Verrucomicrobiota bacterium
GCGAACACAGCACGGCGGTGTAGGCGGCGATCATCGAGTCGGTGAAGTTGTTTCCCTTCTTTAGCGCGGTCTGCACCACGGGCAGGAAACGCTTCACCTCGGCGCTGCCCACGGGACGCCGATACGACTCGCGCACGAAATCCTTGAGCAAGCGTTCCGCGTCCACCATCGGCTTCTTCGAGACCACTTCCACGCCGACGGGCGGAGTGAACTTGCGATCCCCAAACCGGTTCGTCTCCGAAGACCTCTCCTGCGCCTTGCGATTCGCCACGGGCAAACTGCCGAAGAGCAGCTTGTGTCCGGCGGTCGGCCATTCATCGAAGATCGGCCCCTCGACTTCCATCCAGCGGAAGACGACGCCGGGCTGGCCGTCCTTTTCCGCGAGCGGATTCTGCCAGCGGCCCGCGCCGGGACGGGAACGGAAGAGACGTCCGGCATCGGGCCGGATCATTTCGCCGGCGAGCAGATGAACATCGATTTCATGCACCGTCGGCTCGGGCGTGATGTCGAAGTCGCCCAGATGCCGGAGCAGGCGCGGCGGCGTTTCGGCGGTGATCGTGATCGGCTCGTCGCGGCGACCCTTGGAAATGTTGTCGAGGTCCGGAATGAACCACTTGTTGCTCTGGCCCGGCCCGGCCCAAACGGAATAGGCGTTGAAGCGCAGCTTGTAGCGGCCGGCCATCGGCGCCTTGAACTGGTTCCACTTCGGCTCGATCGGCTCGTAGGCGCTGGCCACCACGCCCATGCCTTCGAGTTCGCGCTCGTCGCTGTTCGTGCTGGTGATGGGCTCTTTGCCCGAACGAACATCCGGCTGACCTTGGAAACCAAGCACCGGAAATGTCGCGCGCTCAGGCGCGGTGTTGAAGACGGAGAACTTCATCGGGCCGGTAAAGCTTCGCTGGTCGCGAGTGTAGTAGCGCGTCGTCCCGGTGGCCGGGCGTTCCGCCGATGGCAGCATCGCCTGGCGCAGCGCGTAATCCGCCGCGCCGAGATAGCGCGCCATCTGCACATGCGAGACATCGAGCGCGGCACCGACCTTGTTGAAGCGGTGCGACTCGCCATCTTCCGGAAGTGAATCGCGCACCTGCAACCACGGCGCGTGAAGCAAGTCGCGCAGCGCGTTCTCGTACTCGTAGCGGTTCAGGCGACGACGGGTGGATCGGCCTTCGTTCGCCATGCGCACCTGATCCGCTGAAACCAGTGAAGCGGACAACGCCTGGAGAAAACCCTCGCGCTCGACGGCTTCCGGTTGTGGCTTCTTCTTCGGCGGCATCTCGCCAGCATTCACGCGGTCATAGGCCGTGATCCATTTGGAAAAGTTCGTGGGGTTCGCGGGATCAAACTTCAGCGCGGAGAGGTCGAGTCCGCCCTTCTTCATCTCGGCGTCGTGGCATTCGAGGCAATGCTTTTGGAGAAAGGGCCGGGGGTTCAGCGCGGCTCCTGCGGACGGGGCGAAGCCGAGAACACCACACATCGCGACGGACAGACCGAGGATTCTTTGAGTCAGCTTTGACATGGCGGCGATCATTTGGGCGTCAAAAATGGACGAAAGAAAACCCTCACCGCTTCAAGCGAGGAGGGGTTGTCTGCGCGGAGACATCAGGCGGACTGCAAGGGATTTGCTTTTGCGCCCGCCGCACCGGAAACGGTCGGAACGCGGACGGGCGTCGGGGAGTGAGGGGTTGAGAAAGGATAAAGCAGGCTTCCGGTGCTGCTCCGAGAGCCGGATTTCCGGGGTTGAGGCGCGGTTGTGGCAGGATTCATACGCTCAGGCGTTGTTCGCCAACATGATGACCCGCTCCGCTTTGCCAAGGATTTTTCTGGCAGCGCTTTGTCCCCCGGCTTCGAGCCGCCGTGGCCCGTGGAAGCGCACCACTCGTGGAGTATCGGTGCTTCCTCCACGGTTCCGCGCTCCCCTGTCACGCTCAGTGAAACTGCGGGCGCAGGCAGTAATGGCCTCGTCCCGTTCCCGCCATCGCGCTTTCATTCCCGCTCGGAATATCCGCTTCAGGAACCGCCACTCATATTCCTCAATGCCCCAGTTCAGAATAGTGAGCTTTCCTCGTCACTGTCGAGAAATGCCCTGCCGGGCGGCGCTCCGAGTTTTTCAATGACTGGCTCGGAAGAGAGGAAGAAGCCGCAAAAACCGACCGCCTACATACCGTAGTTTATATCCCAGCCGCCTC
>BJFP01000597.1 GCA_014189875.1 Verrucomicrobiota bacterium
GTGTTTCGCAATGAAATACGCGACACGCTCCGCATCCTTGCCCTTCGCGTCCAGCTTGGTGGCGACGAGGTCGAACGTGGCTTGAATCCATTCGCCCTTCGCGGCGGGCTTCCAGCGGAATGATTGGACCGTCGAGATCCACCGGTCGCCCGACTCCTCGCTCCCGACGATGTGCAGTTTGCCATCCTTGGCCAACCCGCCGGGCGTCTGGTCGGAGTCAGGATTCACGGCCGCCGGGGAACCGCCGGAGGCTTTGTCGCCGCGAGCGGAGTTCGACCAATGGGCACGCAGCGATGCGGCGTCGAAGGTGTCCATGAAAAGCGCCTTTCCTCGCACTCGATTCGCGGCGACCCATTTGGAAAACTCCATCTTGAGCCCGCTCAGTTCGGCGCCGAGTTTTTTGTCCGCGGCCTGCCATGCCTCCAATTCGCCGGGGAGACTGGCCTGCACGATTCGATCCTGCGGCTTCGTCCATTTGTCGATGTTATAGGACGGATACAGGAATGCCTGGAACGAGTAATAATCCCTTTGCGTGACCGGCTCGAACTTGTGGTCGTGGCATTTGGCGCATTGGAGAGTCAGGCCCAGCAGGCTGGAGCCCATGATTTGCATCTGGGATTCGAGCGCGTGGTAACGATCGGTGCGCACTTCGTCCGGATTGCCATCGCTTTCACCGGAGCCGTCCTGGGCGTTTCGCAGGTAGTGGGTGGCTTCGAGCAGTTCAATGATTTCCGGTGTGGCGGGCTTGCCGGGAGTCCAGCCGGACAATTCGTCGCCGGCGATTTGCTCGCGGACAAATTGATCGAACGGCTTGTCGCGATTGAAGGACCGGACCACGTAATCCCGATAACGCCATGCCAACGGTCGATCGGAGTCGCTGTCAAAATACCCATTGGAATCTGCATAGCCCGCGGCATCGAGCCAGATTTTTCCCCACCGTTCGCCGAAGCGCGGCGAATCCAGATAGCGGCTGACCATCCGTTCGTATCCATCCCTCTTCGAATCCGAAGAAAACTCCTCGATTTCCTCCACCGTCGGCGGAAGTCCGGTCAGGATGAATGCAACGCGCCGGATCAAGGTCGCGCGATCGGCTTCAGCCGACAGGTGCAAGCCCTCCTTCTTCAATTCGCGCGCAACAAACCGGTCAACCGGCTCCTTTGCGTTCCCCTCGGGAACAGCCGGCGCCTTCAACGGCTGAAACGCCCAGTGAGGCGCGCCCGCTTTCTGCTCCGCGGCGGATGCCGTGATCACCACCGCCGGAATTCCACAAAGGATCAGCGGCAGCAGTTTCGAAAGGACCGCTTGGAATACTCCCGGGAGACTGCCGCCCATGGCCCCGCAGCCGCGAACGACCGGGGCGCGGAGTGAAGTTTCGATTAAAATGCGCATGGTGGTTAGATTAGCGTTATGGAAATCATTGCCAAGGGGAAAATCGGGATGCGTGACAACAAGGGCGTAATTGATTTCGCGTCAAAAATGCCGGCGTCATTCCCATTAAATGGGCAACCAATGTAACTTGGACGCGAAATAAATCACGCCCGCCTAATGAAGCCTTAAGCAGAAACGCTCGGCGAAACCTGTCCATCCGTATATGTGATCGAAGGATCCCCATGCAGGAATGGCAGGGTAACTTTCCCATTCGCTGTACACCATGAAGAATATGAACAAATCCGTCACGGTGGGTATGTGCGGCTTTCTCGCCTGGGCCGCTGGCTCCATGGCCGAGGAGCCGACGTCGCTGCTTGCCGGGAAGGCGCCCGCCGGGCTGCGCCTGGCGTGGGACCGGCTGCGAAGCAGCATCCCTACCCCGAGGTATGCTCCGTCGAAGAGCACGCCCACGGTCGCGGGCTCGGGGGTGACGGCTTCCAATAAGATGTCGTTGGCATCCGCACCCGTACCCACGGACAGGACGAAATCTCGCCCCCCGGAACCTGTGCAGTCTTTCCGGAATGTCGAGATGCGCTCGCTCCAGGGCAATCGCATCAAAAAACGCGGTCATCCTGAGCGCAGTGCTGCGAGGGCGAAGGCGGGGCGGCACGGAGTCGAAGGATCCCGTGAGTCCTGGCAAGATCATCAAACAAGACCGAACATCGTTCCGGCATTCCACGGGATTCTTCGGCTGCGCGATGCCCGCCACCTGCGCCCGCCGGGCATCGCTCCGCCTCAGAATGACCCCGTTTTTTT
>BJFP01000598.1 GCA_014189875.1 Verrucomicrobiota bacterium
AAGCATTCGCCGCCGCCTCGCGCGGATACGACCACACCTTCGCCGTCGGCGAGGGCAAGCAGCAAATCTGCCTCAAGATGCGCAGGCTCACGCAGGCGCAGCTCGAGGAGCTGGACTATCCCTCGCTCGTGAAGCCGCCCGCGATCCCGGATGCGCCGGAGGGTGCGCCGTATGCGGAGCGGTTTAACGTCGAGGACGCGGATTACAAGAAGGCGTGGGTGCGCGCGCTGCTGCGGAAGTATGCGGACACGATTCACGCGGCGATCGAGAATGGGATTCCGGATGAAGCGATTCCGGACGGAGCGAACGTCCAACGTCCAACGTCCAACGTCCAACGTCCAAAGGAAGGAAAGGGAGCGGAGGTCACTGAGGCAGCACCCGGGCCTGATGCCACGGATCGCCGGGTCGCATGGGTGGAGCGGAACCTTCCGATTCCTGTCCGGAATTCGATCCTGCAGCACATCGAGGAGATTTCCAGCGGCGAGGCGGTCGCGCTTGCGGGTTTTATCTTGCCCGCCGCCTGAGTCTCCCGTGGGCCGAGAGGCTCTGGGTGGGCGGGGAGAAGCAGCGGGATGCGAAGGGACGGTTCCTCCGCATGAAGCCGGGCAGCGGCGCGCGGCTGTGGCGTCCGTGCCGCATGTTCTCGAAAAACGCGGACCCGAAGCTGGACCAGAAGCATTGCCGGAACTGCGGTCGCACCGCCTCCGGGCACCGCGATCTCTCGGTGGCGTCGGACTGGCCGGCGACCTTCGAGGCCGCGCGCAAGTATGCGGGGATGTCGCTGCCGGAATGGGATGCCGCGGATGATCACACGCGGGCGCGCGCCGTGGCGCTGATGCAGGAGGATGGATACCGTCAGGCGTATGCGCGTGAGGCGGCGCACAGCGCGGAGAACGGGGTGTTCTTTGGAGACCGCGAGCATGAGCCGGTGACGCATGCGGACTGGGCGCAGGGGTGAGCGGGGATGTGACTGGTGACTGGTGACTGGTGACTGGTCCGCCGCGGGCCCGGTGTGCTTCTTGCCATTCACTTTTCACCAGTCACCAGTCACCGCTGCGCAGCAATTCGTGTATCCGGTCCACTCCGGGCTTGCATCCCGCGCCCGACTAAGGCAGACACCGTGGACAAACTGCCCGAAGCATGGACATCAAACTCAACGTCGGTTCTGACAAGCCGTTCAAGCTCAACGGGCTGGACGCCGAGCTGTCGCGGCTCAAGGAGTTCCAGGGCATCCTCACGGATCTCGGCGTGCCGAAGGCCGCGAAGATCGATATTCAGGTCACGGGGGCGGACAACCTGCTGCGAGCGCGCAGCCATGTGGATCAGATCGTCTCGCTACTGAAGCAGGCGGGCGAGGGCGACTTTGGCGAGAAGCTCAAGGCGAACCTGCAGGGTCCGGAGGCGGTCTTTGCGAGCATCTCGGCGAAGGCTGACCAGATGAAGGCGAAGCTGCACGAGATGCGGCAGACGCTTCATGCCAACATGGCGGAGTTCGCCAAGGCCGCCGAGACGCCTGGATACACGGGCAAGACACAGGGGCTCGGCAGGCCGATCTCGCACGAGCAGGCGGTGCGCAGTGCCAAGGAATTCCGCGACGCGCTCACCAAGGCGGAGGCGGACACGAACACCTTTTCCGCCAAGGCGGCTGCTGCGGAAGCGGCGGCGCTGCTCGCAAAATCGCTCATCGGGCTGAACGCCGCCGCCGCCGCATCGGCCTCGCCCATGCAGGCCGCGACCACGCAGACGGAGGCGCACGCGAAGGCCGCGGCGCACGATGCCGCCGAGACGAACAAGGCCGCCGCCGCGCAGGAGGCGCTGAACCGCGCGAAGGAGAAAAGCAGGAAGGTGACCGGCGAAGGCGTCGGGGATGGCAATGTCGCGCAGGAAGTGCGGGAAGCGCGCGAGATGCTGGCCGTCCACAGAAGCGTGCGCCGGCACGATGCGAAGGGCGCGCGCGACAGCGAACGCATCGACCGCGAATTCCACCGCGCGCTGCGCGACAGCGTGAAGGCCGAAGAACGGGCGGCGCGCGATTTGCAGAAGCAGCACATGCGCGAGGAGCGCGTGGCGGGACGGCATGAGGATCGCGCGCGACGCGGATCGGATGGCGTGAGCGCGGACATGGACGCGCTGGTGTGGGGCGCGATGCACCGGAGCAACCAGTCGGCAGAAAAGGCGG
>BJFP01000599.1 GCA_014189875.1 Verrucomicrobiota bacterium
ATCTGTGCGACACCCGGCGACGATGCGCTCCGGCTCGTTGAAAACTTTCAGCGCACCGCCGAGCCGCAGATTTTCCGGCGAATATGCGAAGCGCCTGCCGGGAAATTCCGCCTCCAATTTACGGCACGTCCCGGCGGGCATCTGCGACGAGATGAGAAACAGCGCGTCCGATTTTGACGAGGGAACGATCCGCCGGATGTGCCCGATGACAAACTCCGCGTCCGGCACGTCGTCGTCGTTCACCGGCGTGTCGAAGGTGATCCACACCACGGCGGCATCGGCGCACGCCGTCTTCGCATCCGTGGAAAAATTCAGCGCGCCGCTGCGCAATCCGTCCTGCGTGAGTTCCGCGAGGCCCGGCTCGAAGATCGGCGGTTTTCCCTCGCGTAGCGCGGCGATCGTCGCCGCGTCGGAGTCGAGCGCGCCGACAGTGAAGTGCTTCGCACAACTCGCCGCCGTCACACACCCGAGATGCCAGAGCCCCGCGACCGCGACCTTCATCGCCGCGTGAGGATCCATTGGTTCTGCTGGAGCCAGCGCACCGTGCGCACGATGCCCTGCTCGATGGTGAGCTTCGGCTGCCAGCCGGTCGCCCGGATTTTTGCGGTGTCGAGGAAGATGAACGGGTTGTCGCCGATCCAACCGCGCTCGCCGCCGGTGAATTCGAGCTTCGGCTTCAACCCGAGGTGCGCGCTGATCCAGCCGATGGAGTCGGTGACCTGACAATATTCCGCCGTGCCGAGGTTGTAGATTTGCACGCGGTGTTTCGTCTTCTCCGCCGTGCGCTGCGTGGCGACGTGCAGGATCGCATCCACGCAGTCCTGCACGTGGAGATACGATTTGCGCTGCTTGCCGTCGCCGAGCACGCGCAGGTGATCGGGATGATCGAGAAGCTGCCGGTAAAAATCGAAGACGTGCCCGTGCGTGTAGCGTTCGCCGAGGATCGAGACGAAGCGGAAGATGTAGCCCTCGAACCCGAAGCCCTCGCAATACGCCTCAATGAGATTTTCGCCCGCGACCTTCGACGCGCCGTAGAGCGAAGTCTGGATCGGGAACGGCGCATCCTCCGGCGTCGGGATCACCACCGCCTCGCCATACACGGAGCCGGTCGAGGAAAATGCGATGCGCTTAATGCCATTCGCACGCATGGCTTCGAGCACGTTGAATGTGGCGACGGTGTTCTGCTGAAGATCGCGCGACGGATGCTCGGTTCCGAAGCGCACGTCGGCATTCGCCGCGAGGTGGATCACAAAGTCGCACCCGGCCATCGCCTTCGTGAGCGCATCCGCATCGAGATTGTCGCCGCGGTGCAGCGTGAAGCCGGGCTGCTGCCGCGCCGAGACTAGAAACTCTTCCTGCCCGGCCGAAAAATTATCCCATCCCACGACCTCCCTGCCGAGCGCGAGCAGCCGATCCGCCGCGGTGCTGCCGATGAATCCGGCGACGCCGGTGAGGAAAATTTTCTGCATTGGGGCTACGAGAATCGGCAGGAGCTTTCTCCGTTGTCCAGCGAACAAACACCCCGTCGCGCCGCTGCCCGGTCACGCCTGTTGCGAACGTGAGCTGGCGGCCTGCCGGATCACCGCGATGCGTTCCTGCGCGAGTTTTTCAAAGCTGAAATCCCCCGCCCTTCGGATGCCCGCCTCGCGGAGCGCGTCGCGCGCGCCATCCGCTATCGTGAGCCGCGTGAGCGCCGCAGCCACCGCCGCCGCGTCGCGGAAATCCACGATGGCCGCATGGCCCGCCGTGACCTCGTGCATGATCGGAATGTCGTTCACTACGCACGGCGTGCCGCACGCCATCGCCTCGAGCACGCAGCGGCCAAATGTCTCCTCGCGGCTCGGCAGCGTGAAGATGCGCGCCTGCCGGTACAGCGCCGGCAGCCAGCGATCCTCGACCCAGCCGAGGAAACACACGTCGTCCGCGATGCCGAGCGCGCGCGCCTTGGCCGCAGCGCTTTCGGCTCCGCCCTCCCAGCCGCTGGTGGGCATGGAAGCGCGCGATGCGTTCCGCTCGTTCACCTTCTATCGCCTGTCGATGGCGGGCCTGCTGTTCGCGTTCTGCGCGATGGCGTCACGGACAGCATCCACCAGTTCCTGCTTCGGTGCCGGTCCCTCGCAGGACACGCAGATGCCCTCCGCGACGGACGCCTCCATGACGGTGAGCATCGGGTCCACG
>BJFP01000600.1 GCA_014189875.1 Verrucomicrobiota bacterium
TCCGAACACCGTGCGGACCGTGTCCGGGGCGTCCGGCTTTGGATCCCAAGTCTCATGCTGCGGAGGGCCTCCGCCGAGCCACAGCCACACGACGGACTTGCCCGTCACCCACGGTTTGTCGGAAAGCCTTTCGGAAAACGAGCTGCCCGAAAGCAACCCCGGCAGCCCCAGCGAACCGAGGCCCATCGCCCCGACCCGAAGGGCCGTCCGCCGGGAACAGGCGTTATTAGCGCGAATGGTGAACATGCTTCACGAGATGGGAACTGGGCTTGCTTGCTGGCAGGAATTGGCATTCGCGCCCACCGGACCGTGGACGCTCAGAACTCAGACAGGGTCGGGGAGCATAGGGTTCGCTGTACTGCCGCGAGAGGCGGATTTCCATAGGTGAGATTTGGTTTCAGAGAGATTGATGCACTAGTGCTGCCACCGACAATGATGGCAAGGCCCGTTTTGTTAGGCTGCAATTGCTTCCTCGCCCGCCGCACCGGAAACGGTCAGACCGGTCAGGCCGGGGATCGGCGTCGGGGAGTGAGGGGGTATGTCCTTTCGATCTTGTGTTTCCCGCCGGATTCCCGCATTCTCCCAGTATGTTGATTCAGACCTGTCCCAACGAGCGTATGCGTGTAGCACCAGAAGAGCGATTTCCTATCAGTCGCCGCGATACTAGGAGAGGTTCAATGCGATACCGACTTGTCGTTTCTATGGGATCCAGTTTCCTGCTGACCTTCGCGGCCTGCCTCCAGGCGGCCGAGCCGGCGGTGGAGTTGTCGGCCGTGACCGACCGGCCGGACGCCATGTACTCGGTGGGCCAACAGGTGAAATTCCTGATAAGCGCCAAGAAAGCCGGGCAGCCAGTCGCCGACGGCGAGGTGGTATGCATCCTCGACAAGGATGGCATGCCGCCGACTCTCACCAAGACGGTGAAACTCCTCAACGGCACCGCAACGGTGGAGGGAACACTCGACGAGCCCGGATTCCTGCGGTGCCGGGCGACGTACGGTGCGACGGGCAAGTCTGGCCCCGTGGCAATGGCCTCGGCCGCGGTCGATCCGCTGAAGATCCCGCCTAGCATGTCGGTGCCGGACGATTTCGATGCCTTCTGGACGCAGCAGAAAGCCCGGCTGACGGCGGTGCCGATGAAGCCGACCCTGACCCCCGTCAACGCACCCAAAGGCATCGAGTGCTTTGACGTTGAGATTCCCTGCGCGCCGCCTCGGCCGGTCTCCGGCTACTTCGCGCGGCCTGCCCAGGCGGCGCCCAAGAGCCTCCCGGCGATCCTCATGGTCCAGCGGGCCGGCGTCTTCGGCAACAGCCCCAACGATCCCATCGGCAACGCCAAGCGATTCAATGCCCTGGTCCTCGACATCAACGCCCACGGCCTGCCCAACAACAAGCCGGACGTGTTCAAGGAAATCGCCGGCACGTTGGGCAATTACGCGGCCGCCGGCCGTGGCGACCGAGAGCAGATCTATTTCCTGGGAATGTACCTGCGCCTCACGCGGGCAATGGAGTTCCTCACCGCCCAACCGGAGTGGGACGGTAAGACCCTGATCGTCCGCGGCGGCAGCCAGGGCGGCGGGCAGGCAATCGCCGCCGCCGGCCTCGATCCGCGCGTGAGCTTCATCGCCGCCAACGTGCCGGCCTTGTGCGACCACTCGGGCTGCGCCATCGGCCGTGCCAGCGGCTGGCCTGGGTTGGTGCCCAAAGACGCCGATGGCAAGCCCGATGCGAAGGTCCTCCAAGTCGCCCGGTATTTCGATGGGATGAACTTCGCCACCCGTTCCAAGGCCGAGGCGATATTCGACGTGGGCTTCATCGATCCCCACTGCCCGCCCACCAGCATCTATGCCATGTACAACAACTGGCCGGGCAAGAAGCGCATCGTCAACGAGATCAGGGCCGGACACAAGTACTCCGGTGGTTTCGGCGACGCGGCCATCGCCGAGCACATCGCCGCGAGCAAGGCAGCCGCTAAGCAGCCGTAAGCGACTGCAGGAATTTGCTTCCGCGCCCGCCGCACCGGAAACGGTCAGGGCGGGGACGGGCGTCGGGGAGTGAGGGGGTCTGACTGCGCAGGGCTTCACGGCGAGGAGGCGGTCACTACAAACCCCCACCCGGCCCAACCCCCGCAAAATCCAGTTCCCTATCAGAGGGGGTCTGACGG
>BJFP01000601.1 GCA_014189875.1 Verrucomicrobiota bacterium
GGGCGCGGGCTGATCCTCGACCACGCCGAGCGACGCCACGAAGTTCGGACGGAACCCGTCCTGACCCTTCTCGTCCGTCAGCCGCGCGGTCTCCGTCTCCGGGTCCACGCCGATGAGTTCGCGCGAAGTCGTCATGCTGATCATGCCTCGGTCGAGCCATTGACCGACCGTGATCGCCACCTTGTCCGGGCTCAGGAAAGTCACCGGCGACCACGCGACCTTCACGCGCTCGCCCTTTTTCAGCTTGGGTAGTCCGTATTCGGGCCGGTTGAAGACCGTCTCCAGCAGCAGCCCCACGCGGCTGCGGATGGCCTTGATGTCCGCCTGCGCGAGCGCGAGCACGCCGTCGGGCGCCTCCTTCATGCTCATCGCCGCCAGCGCCGCGCCCCACCGTCGCAGCCGCATGAGCGATCCCTCGTATTTTTTCTCGGAGAAGAATTCCGCCGGGATGTAGCGGTAGTTCAGCGTCACGTCGAAATTGCTGAAAAGGTCGTAGAGGAACCCGCGCTTGCGCCGCATCTCGGCCTTCATCCCGGCGATCTTTTTCGGCGTGGCAAAGTTGTCCTTCCGCCCCGCTCGGTCGCCGTTGCGAATCTCGTGCCCGAGCTGCCAGTGCTTGATGAGGAATCGCGAATCCCACGCGCCCGCCATGTCGCCCGTGCGGATGGCCTCGAGCTGCGCGAGCGCGTCCAGGCACCCGAGCATGGAGGGCAGCGCGAGCCCGCGCCCGCGCTTGGTCATGGTCGCCACGTTGAAGTATTCGCCCTTCTCCTGGTCGAGCACGATGGCCGTGCCCTTGCTTACCGCATCGAGGAATTTCTTCTCGAACTTGTCGCGCTGGTCCTTCGGCACGTCCTGCTTCTGCGGGATGACTTCCAGCGTCTCGTAGTTGCCGTTCGTGTATGCCTTGATGATCTCGGTGTCGAGCACGGAAACGATCGTCGATCCGTCGTCGCGCGAGGCGGCGTCCTGCCAGAAGACGGCCGCATTGTCCATCATCACAAATTCCGCCATCACCTCGTCCGCAAGCAGCGCCGCCTCGGACGCAAACCACGGTGCCTTTTTCTCGAGCATCTCGCGCGTCTCATTCGAGAGCACGAGCCGGAAGCCGTCGCCGGCCATGCGCAGCCGTGCATCATACATGGGCCGCAGGAATTCGTTCGGCTGGGGAGTGCTGCCGTCGCCCTCGATGAGCGCCCGGCAGACCTTGAAGCCGTCTTGCCCGCGCTTGCCCTTCCACCGCTGCGCAAAAATCGACGCCTCCTGCTGGCGGATGGGCGCGATGTCCTGCTCTTCTGCGACCGCCCCGACCATGAGCAGGTCGTTGTCCGATCCGAAATCATTCCCCGTGGGAATGTCGCTCAGGCGGGAAGGGGACTTGCTGGCTGGTTTGCGGGAGGCCATAAATTAAGCCACTGCCTCCACGCTCTGGACGTTGGGCGTTTTCTCCGCGACCGCCACCGGCGAAGTCTCCGCCTTCGGATCCTCCTTGCTCAGCCTGAAAATCGAATCGCCATTCCCAGTCGCCAGCCACTTCGCCAGACGCCGCGCCTCGCTCTCCGCCTGCTGCCTGCTGCCCAGCGGAACGCTCGCCACCTCGCAATGCTTCCCGCGGTAAAACCGCAGCACGTTGCTCCCATGCGAGGAAAACTCCAACCCGCCATCCGCTGTGATGAACGAGTCGTCGGAAATTTGGATGATGCGGATCATGTCGGGACGCGAAAGGCCGCACGCTGCCAAACCCGCGCCGGAATGTCCAGTGTTCATTTTCGTCGGTCACTCTCCGGAGGTGAATCCGCGCAGGGAATGGATGAACCGCGAAGCGGCGAAGCAGCGAAGGCCGCGTAAAAGGCTTGATCGCCTCACGCGGTGAAGCCGCGTGGCGAGTCTGCGAGCCTCACGCGGTGAAGGAAGGCGGCAGCGAACGCCAACGGCGTTCCATCATCCAGCCCAGGGTTGGCGCGATCCCAAGCGCCTACCCTGGGATCACCCGCAAAAAACGGCATCAACCCTGAAAGGGTTGCATCCCGCCAAGGCTCACGCCGCCCAACTCGCCGGAATCGCCCACAGCGCGCCCGCCTTCGCGAGCACTTCCCTCACGTCGCATCGCGCCACATCCTCCGGCCAGATGCAGTTGTCCGAAATCAGCCCTCCATGCAGCT
>BJFP01000602.1 GCA_014189875.1 Verrucomicrobiota bacterium
TTGCGATATTCCATGAAAAGGAACGCGCCCCAGACGGCGACGCCGATCAGCGCGACGACGAAAAGGCGGATGATCAGGCGGCGGTATTGGATCCAAAACGCGAGCAGATCGAACTCCTGCGGCGGCGGTGCCGTAGTGGAAGATGCGGGTTTCAGCTCATCGGAGCCTGGAGCGTTTGGCGACATAGGGGCGGGAAACTTTCAGAGCGTCCCCGAAAGTGCAAGCGTTCGCGGGGGCTGGGAGAAAAAACAATCGGCGCGGTGCGTGGAAGGAGAACCACGAATGGACACGAAGGCACACGAATGGAGGAAGAATCTCCTCCGTGCGATTTCGTGATGCTCGTCTCGAATTCCATTCGTGCGCCCTCGTGTCCATTCGTGGTTCCCCAAAAATTCAACCACTGTGGGCCCGCGTTGCTGCTTGCAAAATCACTGCGCGGACACCGACCCTGCGCGTCCTTTTCCGCCGCCAGAAACATGCACGAAAAAACCAAACCCGGACGCTTCGCCGATCTGCGCGAGATGCTCTCATGGGCGAGCGAATGGCGCTGGCCGTTCCGGCTCGCGGTCTTCGCGCAGACGATCTCGATGATGTTCGGCCTGCTCTTTCCGTGGCTCATGGGCAAGCTCATCGATGCCGCGATGCCGAGCGTGAAGTCGCTGCCGCCCGGCACATGGCAGCCGGCGATCAACACCGTCGCGCTCGTGCTGCTCGGCACGCTCGCGGCGCAGGCGGCGCTCACGTTTTTCTACTCTGCGGCATTCCAGACTGCCGGGCAGCGCACCGTGGTCGCGCTGCGCAAGCGGCTCTACGGGCGGCTCATCGCACTGCCGATGAAATTTTACGGCGAGCACCGTGTCGGCGAACTTGCGAGCCGGCTCGGGAGCGACATGACGCTGCTGGAGGATTTCTTCTGCGGCGCGATCCCGCAGGGAATCCGGCAGGGCATGCTGCTCGTCGGCGGCATCGTCGCCATTTTCCTCACGTCGCCGCGGCTCGCGGGGCTCATGCTGCTTTCCTTCCCCGTGTTCATCGTGCTCGCGGTCATCTTCGGGCGCAGTGTGCGGAAAATTTCGCGCGCCGCGCAGGACCGGCTCGCCGAAGCCGCGACGGTCGTCGAAGAGACACTGCAGGGCATCGCGAGCGTGAAGGCATTTGGCAACGAGGCCTTCGAGCGCGCGCGCCACGCCTCGGCGATGGACGGCTTCCTCGCCACAATCCTGCGCGGTGCGCGCAAACGCGCGGCGCTCATCGCATTCATCATCCTCGGCATCTTCGGTGCGATCGTCCTCGTGATGTGGTACGGCGCGCGGCTCATGCAGGCGGGCGAACTCACTCACGGCGACCTGACAAAATTCACGCTCTACACGCTCTTTGTCGGCGGCGGGGTGTCCTCGATTGCGGAGGTCATCAGCGCGATGCAGAAAGGGATCGGCGCAAGCCAGCGCGTGCGTGAGTTGCTCGCGGAGCCGGTCGAAAGTAGCCGCGCTTGTGAAAGCGCGGGCACGCATTCGAACGCCCAGCGGGAAATGACGGACGTGGAAAATGGATCAGCCCGCGCTTTGACAAGCGCGGCTACGGTAAAGCTCGACGACGTCCACTTCCGCTACCCGTCGCGGCCCGATCTTCCTGTCCTGCGCGGCGTCACTTTGGAGGCGAAGCCCGGCGAACGCATCGCGCTCGTCGGCCCGAGCGGCGCGGGGAAGAGCACCATCATCTCGCTGTTGCTCCGCTTTTACGAACCCGACTCGGGCCGCATCCTCATCGGCGCAGAAGACGCCCACACGCTCGACACCGCCGCACTCCGCGCCCGCATGGCCATCGTCCCGCAGGAGGTGCTGCTCTTCGGTGGCACCATCCGCGAGAACATCGCGTACGGACGCCCCGGCGCGACCGACGCGGAAATCCGCGACGCCGCGCAGCGTGCGAACTGCGCCGAGTTCATCGCGCAATTTCCCGAGGGCTTCGAGACGCTCGTCGGCGACCGCGGCGTGAAGCTCTCCGGCGGCCAGCGCCAGCGCGTCGCCATCGCCCGCGCCTTCATCCGCAATCCCGAAATCCTCCTCCTCGACGAGGCCACCAGCTCCCTCGACAGCGGGAGCGAAAAGCTCATCCAGGACGCGCTCGAAACGCTGCTCGCGGGCCGTACTGCATTCA
>BJFP01000603.1 GCA_014189875.1 Verrucomicrobiota bacterium
GCCCACGTCCGAATCTGCTGCTCCACTGCGGAGCGCAGCGCGTCGAACGCAAACAAGTCCAGCTCGTCCCCACGCCACGCGCCACGAACACCTGGACTCCCATCCCGCACCTCGATCTCGTCACACAGGTCGAACACACGATCAGATCCAACGGCCTCACGATCGGCCAGCAGGCTCACAGCCTCAGCCACGAGGGCATGCGCTACTTCGGCCTGATGGAGATCCAGCGCAACGAGTCCGACGAGGACTACTGCTGGGTGCTGGGCCTGCGCAATTCGCACGACAAGACGTTTCCGGCGGGAATCGTCGCGGGCTCACAGGTTTTTTGCTGTGACAATCTCGCGTTTTCGGGGGAGGTGAAACTCGCCCGTAAACACACGCGATTCATCACCCGCGATTTGCCGCAGCTCGTCCAGAGCGCCATCGGAAAGCTCATGGACCGCTGGCATCATCAGGACACCCGGCTCTCGATCTACCGGCTCACCGGGATCGAGGATCGCACCGCACATGATCTCGTGATCCGCGCCTGCGATGTTGGCGTGTGTCCGAACAAACTGATCCCTCGCGTGCTCCACGAGTGGCGCAAGCCGCGCCACGAGGCATTCCAGTCACGGAATGTCTGGAGCCTGTTCAATGCGTTCACGGAGGCGCTGAAGGGAAACCTGAACGAGCTGCCGCACCGCACCGAGGCGTTGCACGGCCTGCTCGATACACACGTCGGCCTCGATGCCCCGTCGCTGAACTGAGCCGCACGGCGGCCGGTTCAGCACGGGCGTCGGGTCGGTGGAAAAAGATCCGCCGCCTGCGGGCGGGTCTTTTTTTAGCTACTGGCAACCTCATGCACCGACCAATCAACTCATTCTCTCCGCACAAAGACAACTTCCCCTGCGCGATTCTCCGGGAATGTTTTCCGATGTGACAGATCCGCGCCCGTCGCACCGAGTCTCAGTTTGTCTGCCTGCCGACAACAATGCGGGCGGTCTACACGCGGACGGATGCTGCCCAGGTAGCAATGCGGCCACGGCTGCTAGTGGTCTGCCGGCGGCGACGGCGGCGGGTGCTTCCAATACCGGTGACGGCACGGAGCACGGACAAAATGATTCCGATCACGCAAATGGGGAGAAGCAGGAATGGCAGCGACAGGGACAACAGGGACAACAGGACCGGGCGCGGAAAGGCGATGAAGATTCCCAGGACGAGCGTGGCGACGACCAGTCCCGTAGTGGAACTGAAATGGATGCTGCAGACGAACCGCGTGATGACCAGCACGGCGAGCGTGTTGATGACACAGCTCGGAAGAAAATTTTTGACCGGGGGCGACATTCGTCTTTCGCGACAATCATCCGTGGGTCGAGCGGGGTCAAAAGCAATTGTGAGCTCTCACGAAAGATGGGGAAGGTCGCGCCTTCGCCGACGCACGGGCCGCACGACCATGTCGCTCTCGATGCCCCGACGCTGAACTGAGTCGCACGGCGGCCGGTTCAGCGCGGGCACCAGGCCGGCGGGGAAAAGATCCGTCGCCTGCGGGCGGGTCTTTTTTTTAGCTGCCAGCCAAAAGGCGTCTTCAGATATCAATGGTCGGCCCGCCTCGGTCGTCGTCGCGCATGGAGGATTTGTGCCGTTGGACAACGATGCGGGTGCGGCCAATGCCCGTCACGGAATGGAGCACGAAGGAAATGATTCCGATCCCCAACGCGCCCCAAAATGCCGCCCGGAAACTGTCCACGTGAAAATCGCGAACGATGCTGCCGACCCAGTAGAGCAGCATCGCGTTGATCACGAGCATGAAGAACCCGAGGGTGGCGATGATGAGTGGCAGGGACAGCAGCAACAGGACCGGACGCAGAAAGGTGTTGAGGATTCCCAGCACGAGCGTCGCGACGATCAATCCGGCGTTTGAATCGTAATGGATGCCGCGGACAAGCTGCGTGACGGCCAGCACGGCGAGCGTGTTGATGACCCAGCTCTGAAGGAATTTTTTGACCGCGGGTGACATTCGTCTTTCGACCACAGTCGTCCGTGGGTCCGAGCGGCGTGATCGCACAGGCCATCGTCAAGGGAGCCGGAACCCGCGACTTCTTCGGCACCGCCTACGGCGAACACGACGGGAAGTTCGACGGCTTCAAGCTCGGCGACTCCAACGTCCAGTTCGACG
>BJFP01000604.1 GCA_014189875.1 Verrucomicrobiota bacterium
CGTTGCATCGATGCCCTGGGCATCGGCATCCAGCACGATCACCAGCAACCCAAGTGCGATAAAAGCAAACGCCAGCGATCGAGTGGACGATCGAATCAATAGGTGCATCATAAAAGTAACTCCTCGTCTTTCGCGATTGGACAGCGCCATGTCGTTTAACGCCATGCCGGTCAAGGCTTCTTCACGCCCGAGTAGGGATAGTTCGAGACGGTGTCCCAGACGATCTGCTGGAGGATCTTCCGCTGCTCCTCGGTAATCGGCGCCAAATCATTGAACGTCTCCGGGACGGTCTTGCCGCCACCAAACTTGAGGCCCGAAAAATCGGGATTCAGCCCGATGGGCGAGACGCCGTACATCGTGGCGACGTTGCAGTAGGCGAACAGCGTGCGCAGATGCGAGCCGGGCCTCCACATCGGGTCGGTCTGGCGGGTCCATGGCCCCCACAGTTCCTCAGGGTCGGTGATTCCAGGGAATTTGCCCGCGGCCACCATTTCGATGAGTTTGCACGTTGCCTCTTCGACAGGGGAAATCACCATCACCTTCCGTCCGTGCTTGGCGTTGATCTGGTCGGTGAGCTTCTCCAGGGCGCGGAGACCGTCCGGTGGCTCTTGATGTGGTTTCCAATGGAGCACCTTCTTGTCGCCACGGGGTTCGGTACGGGCCCAGTACCACGACTGCCAGACGAGGCGGAAATTCGGATTGTTCTTGACGCCCGCGGCACAGAGGATCGCGGGAGTCGAATCGAGCCCGACTGCGCCCGCCCAGGCTTCTGCGTCAGGGTAGCAGTGCGGCGTTGCGAGCAGCAGCATGTCGAAATCGCCGCGCTCGAGCCCGTCGAGCCGGCCGGGCTGGATCCTCTTCTGCCCCCACATTTCGTGCCAGGTGCCGAGGTATGGCCCGCCCAGGGTCTTGTGCATGTCGATGCCCGCGGCCTTGACGACGGTATCCTCGCAGCCGAACAGGATCAGCGTGTAGCCGACCCGGGCACCGGCCGGTTTCGCCGCGACCGGCTTCTCGGCGCCGGCCTGTCCACGGCACGTCCCCGCCAGACCGGCGATCGAACCCCACAGACAGACGAACAGCAGCGATCGAATCAGTGCTGCCAGGCAATTTCTTTCGCGCCCGCCGCCCCGGAAGCGGTCAGAATGCGGGCGGGTGTCAGCGGGTGTGGAGATATGAGTCATGGATGAAAATGCGGATTTGGATTTCGATTTGGATTTCTATTCAGGGAGAGCCCGGTGAATCAATCTTCCGAGTGGCGTTGCATTAGAAGGAATTCACTTTCGCGCCCGCCGGACCGAAAACGGTCAGAACGGGGATCGGCGCCGGGGAGAGAAGCTGTGTCGGCCGAGGGTTGGCCATGCATGGCGGCATCGAAACAGCCGCAGCGGCGGCCGCCAAGGACAAAGCTGCCGCCAGTGAAACAGTGTAACCTCGGCTTCGGGGGGACTATATCCCTCGATTCCGCTTTTGCGATGCTGTCACAATGTTTGTCCGCAGTGCTATTACTTGAGCGTCGCGGGCAACGATATCTTCGGGTTGGCCTTGAGCGCTGCCAGGCTGGTCGGCGACACGGTGGCAAGGTTACCCAAGGCGATCGAACCTGTGGCTTTCGCCAGCGCGGCGGCCTCATCGTCGGATAGCTCCTTGATTCCGCCAAGGCCGAGTTCGCCCTCGTGGCCGGCGAGCGCGGCTGCCGCTCCCGTAGAGAGCGACGTCAGGCCCGCGAGATTGCCGTCAGCCGGTCACTTGGCGTCGATCACTACTCTTTCTTGCTTTCCTTCACCTTGGCCCGCCATTCCCAAGGCCGCACCGGATCCTTGTCAGCCCACAGGCCACGCTTTGCTTCGCGAGCTTCACGCTCCGCCTTCAGCCACGCCTCAGTCTGGGGATTAACCTTCTTGACGTCCGTCGGTTTCCGATGCGTGTCCTCCAGTTCAGCCTCCACCACCCAGGCCAACCCCTCGGAGATCATCATATTAGCCAGGGATTCCCCTTTCTCTGTCCTAAAAAAGAGCGCTCTCCCCTCCTTGTATGCGCGCGGCGTGGGACCGTTCAGTATGATTGCCTTGCCTTCAATAAGCTCTTTGAGCCGTTCGTGCGCCTGCTTGCCAAAGGGCTGGTCAAGGGCCGGGGCCGCAATCCCTCG
>BJFP01000605.1 GCA_014189875.1 Verrucomicrobiota bacterium
GCGCTGCACGCCCTCTGGACACTACGTGGACTCGATGCGCTCGATGCGCCAACGCTCACGGCCGCGCTCGGGACCGCTCCTGTGGGCGTGCGCGCCGCTGTCGTGCGGCTCGCCGATCCACTGCTCCGCCCGGCTCCCGATGAAAAGCTCCTCTCGGCCATTCTCGCCCTCGTGAGCGACAAAGATCCTCGCATGCAGATGCAACTCCTCCTCACGCTCCTGCCCGTCGCCGACCTGCGTGCGGCGCAGGCCTCGCTGGAAATTTATCGCGCACACGACACAGATCCGATGTTCCGCGCAGCGGCGTCGGATGGTGTGATTGGGCGTGAAACGGCGCTGCTTGAATTCGTCGTCGCCGACAAGAATTGGGCGAACCCCAAACCTGGCCAGCGCGAACTTGTCTCCGCCCTGGCCAGCGGAATCATCGCCGGACGCACCAGCGAGCGGGTGGAGAAATTGCTCGCGGTCATCACCGCACCAGCCACACCGCCGGGCGTCTCGGCTGCGTTGCTCGGCGGTATCATCGAGAGCCAAAAACGCGTCAAGGGACCTGTGAAACTCACGCTGGAGCCGGCGCGGCTGACCGCGCTCGCCGGGAAAAGCCAATCTGCCGCCGCTGCGCTCGCCGTTTTCACATGGCCCGGCAAGCCCGGTGCTCCCCCACCGACTGTGCCGCCACTGACCGCAGACGAGCAGCGGCGCTTTGCCGAGGGCAGGGAACTTTACGCCACCATCTGCGCCGCGTGCCATCAGCCGACCGGCTTCGGGGTGGATGGAGTGGCTCCGCCGCTTTTTGATTCCGAATGGGTTCTCGGCTCGGAAGAACGGCTTGCGCGCATCGTCCTGCACGGGATGGCCGGCAAAGTGACCGTCGGCAAACGCACTTACGACCTGCAGATGCCGCCCCTCGAATCGCTCTCCGACGTGCAAATCGCCGGCGTGCTCACCTACATCCGTCGCGAGTGGGGCCACGAAGCCGCTGGAGTGGAGGTCGCAACTATCGCGCGCATCCGCCGAGCCGTGAAAAGCCGCGCGCAGCCTTGGACTGCGGACGACTTGAAGAAATTGCCATGATTCGCCTCCCGGAGCCGCCGAAAAGCCTACCGAGCGGCCCGCGAGTCACGGCTGCAGCCCCCGTCACTCCCCGACGCCCGTCCGCGTTCTGACCGTTTCCGATGCGGCGGGCGCGGAAGCAATTTCCTCGTAATGCGCGCTGCGATGCGTGGGCTTCGGTTTCATCGGAGGAACGGGGGATGTGCGCGGCACCGAAGAAATCCCGGCGCGCGCGCGATGCAATATCCACCGGAACCCGCCGCGTGCCTTTGAACTCTTCCTGCCGCCACGCCTCAGCCACGGCCCATGCTTACCGTGGCGCGAGTCCAATTCCCTGAAAATGCTCTGGCTCCGTCCGTCAGCGTCCGGCGGGCTTCAGGTGCTTGCCGAAGAACGCCAGCAGGGCCTTCTCGGCCTTCTCAGCATCCGCGCCTTTGAAGCCGTGGCCTGCTCCCTCCAGCGTCAGCAGTTCGGCCTCGACGGCGCTCGCCTTCAGCTTGTCCACCATCCAGCCGGCCTGCTCGTAGGCCACGAATTTGTCCTCGGTGCCGTGGACGACCAGCGTCGGCGCGGCGTTCGGCGTCACCCAGTAGAGCGGGCTGCCCACGATGTGTTCGCGGAGCTTCGTGGAAAGGTCGCCGGCGAAAAACAACGGCAGCACCTGCGCCGCGTCCACGCTCTTGCCATACGACTTTGTGAGGTCGCTCGGCCCGTAGAAATTCACCACGCAGGCCACGGCGCTCGATTGATCCAGATTATCCCCGGCGTCGAATTTCTTCACGCCCGCGGTCACGCCGAGGAACTGCGAGAGATGCCCGCCCGCCGAACCGCCCGTCGCGCCGATGCGCGTGGGGTCCACATGATACTTCGCCGCATTCGCGCGCAGCCAGCGCACCGCCGACTTGCTATCCAGCACCGCGGCCGGGAACGGATACGCCGGCGCGAGCCGGTAGGTCACGGTGATGGCCACATAGCCATTCTGCGCCAGCGTGAGGCAGAGCCTGTCATAGCTCTCGCGCTTCCCGGCACGAAAGCCGCCGCCGTGGATGCACACGACCGCGGGGAACGGCCCCG
>BJFP01000606.1 GCA_014189875.1 Verrucomicrobiota bacterium
GCTCACGGTCGAGCAGGCGACGGAAATCGTTGCCGGCAAAAGCGCGGTATCGCTCGACGGTGTTACCGAACTGGGCGTGGACGTGGCGCAGGTCCTCAGTCAGTACGGCAAGGGCGATCTCCGGCTCCATCGCGTTCAGACGATCACACAGGAGGTTGCCAGGGCGCTGGCTCCCGAGAAAACAGGAGGTACGCTTTGGCTCGGTCTGACGACCATCACGCCGGAAGTTGCCACAGCGCTGGCCGCGCACTCCCGCGGGATGCTCGCCCTTAACGCCTTGGACAAGATATCCGTCGAAGTGGCCAGGGAACTCGCCCAGTTCCGCGGCAAGCTCACGCTCAATGGGCTTCGCACCCTTTCGCGAGAAGTCGCTATCGAACTGGCGAAGCACCGCAGCAAATTCACGCTCTTTGGCCTGATGGAGATTTCCGACGAAGCCGCCGAGGCGCTATCCCACCACAGCTCGACGATGCTTCTCAACGGACTGACGAAACTGACCTCCGCGCCGTTGACTACCACGATGCTAAAATCGAACGATGGCTTTCTCGGCCTTTCCAAAGTCCAGACCCTCTCCGATGAAGTGGTGCAGGTATTCGTGGAGTACCAAGGGAAACGGCCGGTCCAGCTTACCGGATTGACCGAGCTTTCCGAGGCGAATGCAGCTCGGCTGCGCGCGAATGAGAAAGTCGTCCTCCCATCGAAATTTCAAAAGCCTGAACAACAGTGATCGCTCCGGAGTTTCATTCCAGACTACATAAACATGAATAGCCTTATCCGTATCTTCGGAAGTGTCAGTTTCCTCACGTTGCTCATCTGGGCAACGACTCTCCACGCCGCACCGTCGACGAATATGGTCGTCGAAGTGATCGACGGGGACACAATCAAGATCAGGCATAAGGACGACGGTGGCGGTAAGGCCGGTAAGGAGGGGATTCTCTGCCTCCGCGGAGCGGCGGCCCCCCTCCTCGATCAACCGTTTGGAAAGCAGGCGCAGGATCGACTCAAGGAACTCGCCGTTGCTGGAAAAGAAATTACCCATAGCGGTGGGTTCCCGCGACCATACAAGAAGGCGACTGCGGTTCGCTTCCGAACTGAGAAGGGATACCTCGCGGTCACGATGGTCTCGGAAGGACTCGCCTGGGTTATCGAGAGCGAACTGGAGGATAAGCATGCCAAGCCCGGCAGTTCGAAAAAGTTGATTGGTGAAGCCGACGCGCTGCTCAAGGCCCAGGAGGAAGCACGCAAGGCCAAACGCGGGCTGTGGGCAGATGAGAAACCGATCGCCCCTTGGGAATGGCAAGGCCGGGACAACAACGGGAAATGATACCTAGCCAGAAGCGGGTCGTTGACGACCCCCCCCCTCACTCCCCGACGCCCGTCCCCGTTCTGACCGTTTTCGGTCCGGCGGGCGCGGAAGCAAATTCCTTCTAATGCAATGCCACCCGGAAGATTGATTCACCGGGCTCTCCCTGAATAGAAATCCAAATCGAAATCCAAATCCGCATTTTCATCCATGACTCATATCTCCACACCCGCTGACACCCGCCCGCATTCTGACCGCTTCCGGGGCGGCGGGCGCGAAAGAAATTGCCTGGCAGCACTGATTCGATCTCTGGTGTTCGTCTGTCTGTGGGGTTCGATCGCCGGTCTGGCGGGGACGTGCCGTGGGCAGGCCGGTGCCGAGAAGCCGGTCGCGGCGAAACCGGCCGGTGCCCGGGTCGGCTACACGCTGATCCTGTTCGGCTGCGAGGATACCGTCGTCAAGGCCGCTGGCATCGACATGCACAAGACCCTGGGCGGGCCATACCTCGGCACCTGGCACGACATGAAGGGGCAGAAGGGGATCGGGCCCGGCCGGCTCCGCGAGCTCGAACGCGGCGATTTCGACATGCTGCTGCTCGCAACGCCGCACTGCTACCCGGACGCGGGAGCTTGGGCGGGCCAGCTCGGGCTCGATTCGACTCCCGCGATCCTCTGTGCCGCGGGCGTCAAGAACAATCCGAATTTCCGCCTCGTCTGGCAGTCGTATTACTGGCCCCGTACTGAAACCCGTGGCGACAAGAAGGCGCTCGTGTGGAAACCACGTCAAGAGCCGCCGGACGGTCTCCGCGCCCTGG
>BJFP01000607.1 GCA_014189875.1 Verrucomicrobiota bacterium
CAGGCACAGAAGGATGACTACGCGCAGCAGGTGATCCTCCGCAAGATCGCATGGGAGACCGTCTCGGGATACCCGTACGCCGGCGTGACACCGAAGTAATCTCGCCCCCTCGCTCCCCGGCGCCGGTCCGCGTTCCGGCCGTCCTCGGCGCGGCGGGTGCAAGGGCAGATTCGTGAAAAAGGAGCCCAAGAAAAATGAAGCTGACAGTTTTTCCTGTCATGACCTCCTTCACTTCCGCCGTGGCTGGGAATCTTCCCTGCAAAGCGACCCGCTCGCGTGTCGCATCAGCCGGCATCCGGCAGGCTCGCGTGCCTCTCTCCCCTCACGTCGAAGAAAGATTTGAAGCGATGCCGTTTTCCATTTAGCGTCCTTGCCCCGGCCACGATTCCCCACTGACCCACGAATAACCCGAACTCCAAGCCATGAACCCATTTCATCACCTCAATGATCGTCGCTCATTCCTCAAAGGCGTCTCACTCGGCACCGGAGGGCTTCTGCTCGCCCCGCTCTTGCAGAAGATCGCCGCGGCCGCGGACGGCAATGTCACGCCGCCGAAACGCGTCGTCTTTATCGTCTTCGACAACGGCTTTCGCGAAATCGACGGCACGCTGCCCGAGGGTGTGCCGCTGGAGTCCGACAAGCTGCGGCAGATTCCGCTCCAGGGTTTGAAACTCCCGCTGGACATCGAGCCATTCGCGCCGTTCCAGGATCGGATGACAATCCTGCACGGCTTGAGGGGCAACAATGCGGTGGACCACGGCGGCTACTTCGCGGCCCTTGCGGGGATTCCGGGCAACAAGCACTCGGCGCTCGGTGTGTCGATCGATGCGGCCATCGCACAGGCACTTCCCTCCGTGTTTCCGCTGCTGGGCCTGGGCATCGGCGGGGGCACGACCGCGTATTGCTCGTCGGCCTGGGCTGCCGGCAAGCCGATTGCGATGCAATGCCGGCCGGAAATGGCTTACGAATCGCTCTTCGGCAGCGTCGGCGCCACGCGAAACGATTTCGCGACCCGGAAGAACCTGCTCGATTTCGTCAGCGATGACGTGCAACGGGTCCGTGCCGAAATCGCGGGGCCGGAGCAGGAGTTGCTGGAAGCGCACCTCGAAGCGCTCGAGTCGCTCTCCAAACGCAACGGGCAGCTCTCCGACCAGTTCAAGACCGGAACGCTGAACAAGCACGCACCGAAGCTTCCGGAAAAGCTTGGGTTGTTCACGGAAATCGCGGCGGCGCAGGTGGACATCGCCACGGCGGCGCTCGTGGCCGGGCTGACGAACGTCGTGACGATCTCCTCCGGTCTCGGCGGCCTTATGGACAGATACTCGGGAATTTCGAGCCTCTCCGGACATGGGTGTGGACACGGCGATGTCGATAAGAATTTGCCGCAGAAGCGGCCATTCGAGGTGCTGTCGCACTACCACAATTACCTTGCCAAACAGGCGGCGCGGATGCTGACGAAGTTGCAACAGACCAAGGAAGGCGCCGGCACCATGCTCGACAACACACTGCTTGTGTTCATGAGCGATTCGGCCAACCAGCAGCACACACAGAAGAACGCGAATTGGCCGATCGTTCTGGTGGGTAATCTTGGCGGCAAACTGAAGGCCGGGCAGTTCGTGTCGTATCCGGTCGGGGGCGGGGGTGGAACGTCTGGGAGTGCCGGTCTCGTGTTTGGCGCAGCGTACAACACAAGTCCCTATACCAACGCCCTGTACGCCACGCTGCTGCACGCGATCGGCAAACCATGCGACGCGTTCAACCGGTCTTCCAGCTCGTCGGAAGCGAGGGACGTCCACGCTCCGCTGCCGGAGCTGCTCAACACATAAGGCGCCGCCGCCGAACACCAGCCCGCCGCGCCAGCGAGGGAGTTCACGACGCTGTCCCTCGTTGGCGGCTCGGACTGGTGAACTTGGGAACCTCACCACCATGCAAACCACAATCATAACTCTCGGCTTGACGCTGTTGATGGTCTCGCCTGTCGCGGCTGCCCAGCCGGGGGGCGACGCGAAAGCAGTGCGCTCGTTTCTGGAAGCGCACTGCATCGACTGCCACGGCAAGAAAGACCCGGAAGGCAAGGTCTCGCTGTCGTCTCTGTCCGTCGAGTCGAAAGCTTCCC
>BJFP01000608.1 GCA_014189875.1 Verrucomicrobiota bacterium
GTGCATGGCTTTCCAGCCAACGGCGGATTTCCACCCATTGCTCCGGCGGCAGTTGTTCGATGGCGGCTTCGATCTCGGTGAGCGTGCTCATGCCCGCGAAGATGCCGGAACTCCTGCGCTTCGCAAGCACTCCGCCGCTGCAACACATCCGTGAAAAGCGGCTGTCCAGACACACCTATCAGTCCGCCCTATTTCCCATCACTCCGTTCCAACTGACGATGAACGGCCACGGGGGGCGGTTAATTCATATCAGGCGATTGTGATGACGTTGTTATTGGCACGTCCCGCAGCCAAGAAACCATCAATGAAGAGAATGGGATACATGACTAATGCGCCAACCCCCAAGGTGACCGCTACTACTACGACGGTTACCACAAAGGCGAGGATGCCGAGCAAGACACGCCCGCAATACATGTAGCCAAGGCCAGGTAAAAGCAGGTTCAGCAAAGCTGCAAAGATGCCACTCTTTTGATTTCTGATAACAACGACTCGTGGTCTGGAATGTGCGTATGCCGCTGCGGATGCTGCTCCACCGCCAGCGTTCATATAAACGTTGGGTCGGTTGGACTGCCCTCGCCTCGCTTCTTCAGCGACCCGCATAGTTACATCAAGGGTCTCTCCACAGTGCTTGCACTTCTTGGCTGCCGCAGAAATGTCCTCTGCACAAAAAGGACATCTCTGGATGGCGCGGTCTGCTGCGATAGGTTGCGAAGCCAGTTGAGGCGCTCGGACAACCTGCACCGGAACAGGTGTTCTAGCTGGTGGAGTGCTCACCGGAGCGATGGTGCGGTATGCCTGCCAATCGCTTGTCCCCTCTACGAGGATAAAAGTGTCGAGGTTAATCTCGCCCTTTTGGAAAAATGCATTGAGCTGCTCAACCGTGACGGGGCCGATAGGCTGGTTGCTTGAGTCAGCGTAATAGAAATTCATTGGTTAGTTTGGATCTTGGTTAGTTTGCCTTTACCCGCCAACGGTGATGCCCACCTCATTGCTCCACGCGCCCACCTGTGCATCGCCGACGCGGTAGATGGCGCGGTATTTCCACTTGGCCAGCGTGGCGGGGAGGGGGGCGGTGTCGGTGTAGTTGGGCGTGGTGTCGTAGGTGAGGAAGACGAAGCCTTTGCCGTCGCCGCGGTCCACCTGGAGCTCGAGCATGTCGAGGAAGGCGCTGAAGCCCTGCCAGCCCCAGCCGACGAGGACGGCATTACCCATGAGCGTGAGGGTGAGGATGGCCTGAAGCGTGGTGAGGTCGGGCGCACCTTGCACGGAGCCCTCGATGCCGAGGGCCTGGCCGATGGCGGCGCTGTAGTTCTTCGCGGCCTTCACGCGTTTCACCAGTGCGCGGAAGCGGGTGACGATGCCCGCAGGCACGGCGGCGGGGAATCCGGCGGGCAGCGCGGGGACGACTTGGCCGGCGGGGGCGGTGTCGCCGCCGTCGCGCTCGTAGTTTTTCTCGGCGGTCCAGGCTTGCGCGGCGTTCTGCATGTTTCCGCAGAAATCCACGATGGCGCGGAAGCGGGAGGCATCGGCGGCTTGCTGGACGATGTCGGGATCGGCGGCTGGGATGCCGAGTGTGGCGAGCTGTGCGCCGATGTTGTCGCGGAAGAGGACGAAGAGGCTGGCCTTTTCCTCATCCTGATTGGGCATGTAGTCTGATTTTGCCATGGTGATTTGTGGTTCTGGGTTTGTTGGTTCGTTTGGAGAGTTTTCAGCGTAAAATGTCGTGCCGGAGTGTTTTGGGCGCACATTTCCAAGTCCGGGCCGCATCCTGCGGTGGCAAAACGGCACCCGTGGACGTTCCACGGGCACCCTGCGATGACCGACGGATACCCGTGGACCATCCAAGGGTGCGCTGCGAAGACGTGCGGGTGCGGCCCGATGATGCCAGCCTGCGCTGGAATGGCTGACGGACACCCTGCGATCCTTCACGGGTATGCGAGGGAAGCTCCGGCCGTATCCGGCGATGGCCCAAGGGTGCGCTGCGGTGATCGCCGCTTGCCTTGCCGTCATCCCGGCGTGCCCGTGAGTCGCCGCAGGATACGCTGCGATGAATCCAGAAAACGTCCCCGTTGTTCCGCGATGCGACTGCGCTACGTCCGAATC
>BJFP01000609.1 GCA_014189875.1 Verrucomicrobiota bacterium
GGCAGAAAAGGCGGCAGCCACCGAGGCGGGTCGTCTCGCTGCGGAGAAGGCGGAGAATGACAAGATACTCTCCGCCGCGATGGCCGAGGATGGACGGCTGAGGCGACAGCGCCAGCATAAGGAGCGGGTTGATGCGGAGCGCGCGGACCGGGCGCGACGCGCTCAGGAGTCCGAGGGCGGACAGCCTGGCATCCTTGGTGGCTATGGGCAGAAGCTCGGGGCGGTGGCGATGTACACGGCGGCGGCGTCCACGGTGTATGCGGGGCTGCATGCGGTGAAGTCGGGCATTTCGGGGGCTGTCTCCACGGACCGGCAGCAGGCCGTGTTGCAGGCCGTCTTCCGTGGAACCTCGGACGAGGCGAAGAAGCTCACGCTCGACACTCTCGCGCTCGCGCAGGCGAACGGACGCGACACCGAGGAGGCCATGAAGGCGGCGGTCGCGTGGGGTCGTCTGGGGCACTCCCGGAGCGAGACGGGGCGGCTGATCGAAATCTCCATGCGCGCGGCGAACGTGGCGGAAATCTCCACCGAGGAGAGCGCCAAGAATCTCGCGGCCATCTACTCCTCGTTCCGCATGGACGTGGGCGGCGTTTCCAGCGCGCTGGATCAGATGAACAGCACGTCGAACCGATCGAACGTGGCGGTCAAGGATTTGATGTCCGGCGTGGCCCGGGCCGGTGCCGTGGCGCGGGCGGCCGGCATGGACTTCGCGACGCTCAATTCCCTCGTCGGCGTCGGCGTGGCCGGCACGGGCAGGCCCGGCGCGGAATTCGGCAACGCCATCAAGTCGATGCTCGTGACGATGGCGGACCCTGCGAAGCAGGCGGTGCTCAAGTCGCAGTATGGGATCGACGCCTTCAAGGCGGACGGCACGGCGAAGACCGGCAACGAGTTTGTGCGCGAGCTGGCCCGTCGCTCGCAGGGCATGGAGCAGGACCAGAAGATGGACATGCTGCGGATCGTGGGCGGCAAGCAGCAGGCCAGCCGGCTCGCGGTGATGCTGGACAAGCATGGCGAGGCGGAGTCGATGGCGATCGAGAGCATGCTGGACCTGAATGCGTCCCAGAGGGAGAACCTGCTCATCATGGACACCACGGAGGCGAAGCTCAAGGGGTTGTCCGCGGCATGGACCGGGATGTGGCACAGTGCATTCCAGGGCAGCAAGGGGAACATCAACGGGCTGCTCACCGGCGTGACGAATGCCATGCCTGCGGTCGGGAACTTCATGGGGCGGTTCGGTGCGGTCGTGAACGACGTGTTTGGGAGCGCGGGTAACGGCAGCGGGTTTTCGACGAATGAATGGAAGACCGTGGATGCCTTCGACCGGAAAACCGAGACAGGCAGGATGCTTGCGGCATTCAATGCGGAGGGCGCGAAGAAGCAGTCAGCGATCAAGGACATCGCTCAGCGCAAGACGGGCGCGGAGATGCAGGCGGAAGCACTGCGGGCCACGGCGGAGCATTTTGGGATGACCGACGACCGCGCGGCGGACCTGAAGGGCATCAAAAAGATGGCGATGGACGCCGCGGCCAACGACCCGTCGCGGCGCAAGGATCTGGAGAAGCACTGGACGGAGCTTTACGAAAGCGACGGCCCGGACGCGGTGCGCGGGGAAGTGATCGGGGAGGCGGCTTCGGCGCAAGTGCGCGCAAAGGACGCGGGCGAACAGACGCGCGCAGCCATGAGCGACATGGCGGCATTTCTGGAGAACAAGAAAGCGTACCTGGAGACGAAGCGGGCCGAGGCGGCTGCGGTCGTGGCCGGGCACGAGGCGACCGAGCAAAAGCGGCGGGCGAAAATTCTCGCCGATTACAATGTTCGCGTGGAGCAATCAAAGACGTTTTGGGGCAGAAATGCGTTGGGGACAAAACCGGAACGCCCGGTCTTCGATGGGGATGGCGTGCCCGGTCCCGACCGGGACAACCTCAATCAGATCGAGGCGGCAATCAAAGACTACCAGGAGCGCGCGGAAGACAACCGGGGCAGGATGACCTACCTCACCGACCCGGACGATGACACGCCGGAACAGGCGAAGGATCGGGCGCAGCAGCGGCGTCGGGACATGGCTCCGCTGCGGTTCGGCGCGATCGGCCAATGGAGCA
>BJFP01000610.1 GCA_014189875.1 Verrucomicrobiota bacterium
GGCGTAAGTCGTCGTGACTCCGCGCGCCCATTGCCGCGTGGCGAGCCGGCCCGCGGCGTCGTACGTGTAATCCACGTGCGTGCCGTCGTGATAAGTCTTGCGCAGCAGCCGCCCGGCGAGGTCGTAGGTCCAGCCCGTCACCGATGCCCGCGCATCCGTGAGCGTGGCAAGCTGGCCCCGCGCGGTGTAGGCAAACGTCCGCGTGTCATTTTTCTCGTCCCGCGGCGTGCCATTCTTCGCGGTGAAAATGCTCATCGCTTGTGCTTTGGAGAGTCATTCGGAAAGCGAATAATCAGTCGGTCCCTTGTTTCTCATCTTTTCTCTTCCCGTAGAAACTTCTCATCGGGCAGGCACAGTGTCCCATAGGGTGCTACAGACAGAAATTCGGAAGCCGTAAATGGATTGATTAGTAAGTCCACAGCGTCCGCACGCAGCATCCCTGTCGCATGACTCACTCCGCTTCCACTCGCCTTTAGGAAGATGATTTTTTCCACGCGCAACTTTGTTCCGGCTGGAAGCAAAGCAACGACCTTGAAAAATTGGGGCTTTCGCACACCCTGCCCCCATTCCTCCATAGTGGGAACTCCATCGCCGGGTTTGGTAAACCGATAATCTGGTCTATCTCCCTTCGTGACGAAAAGAGCCCGCGAAAGAACATAGATGCCGCCAAGATGGTATCCCCGCTGTAACGCTGGTGCCTTTTCATAATATGGCGTAATGTCTATCACCTTCTCGGAGGAGCAACTAACCAGCTGCAGACCAAAAAGAATAGTTAAAAGTTTAATCAGCGTGTTCATGGGTGTCTAAATTATTTTCCCCACGGATGCTGCTCCCGGTATTTGTAATACGAGCCATCGCCGCCGTCGCCATTCTCGTTAAGGAGTGTGTGGGCGGAAAGCGGGCCATCTTCCTGCCCCTTGGAAAAGCCGAGCGAAGTCGGATCGAACGTTTCTGTCGGATATTTCTTGAAAAGTAGGGAGGGCTGGTTTGGAAGCTTGGGCACTATGTCATATTTGTTGTGGATGTTGCGCGCGCCGCCCAGCCCTTCGCCCGAGTGATCCCGTTGGCTGCCCAATGTGGTCAGGAACACATGCTTTCTGATTTCCGCTGAAACCAGCGTCAGCGCATTCGTCGCGAGAGCCCCGCCCTGGCTGTGCGCTTCAATGTAAATCTTGATGCACTTGTCAGGGCACCCATTGGCTTTCGCTTTCTGGTAGGCTTTCATAAGCGCCCTGGCCATCTTCCTCGACACCACGCCGATGGTGCCTAACTCGTCGCCAGCGGCCTGGACGAGTAGATCGCCCGCAAGCCCAATAGTCGGATTGTAAACCGCCTGAGGTGATGGGATGCGGTGAAACTCTGGGTATTTGGCAACCCTGTCTCGGTGGTCGATACTACCAGCGCGATT
This sequence comes from Verrucomicrobiota bacterium, assembly GCA_014189875.1. GTDB lineage: Bacteria > Verrucomicrobiota > Verrucomicrobiia > Chthoniobacterales > Chthoniobacteraceae > SXWH01. The sequence goes on from BJFP01000610.1 coordinate 1,409, forward strand.
TGTGTCAACCCCAACGGTAGTGAAAAGAAACTGGCACTGGGAGTCGGTAAACTTCTCACCGATAATCCTGGCGCGGAACAGATCCCCGTCCAGCACGTCAAATGGCAACGCTGCGACCTCACGCAAAAAGTTGAGCGGGTTCAGTCCGTTTAGATCAATATAATTGATGCTATCATTCTCATTTGCCCCATAAAGGTTCTCGCCACCCTTCTCCCCAATCGGATCCCTTGATGGCCACCGCCCGTCCGTCGCGTTGTAGAAACGGTAGCCGTAGTAGAGCAGCCCCGTCTCCTCGTCCTGATACTTGGTACTGAAGCGCCAGGGGTTGCCTTGCGCTAGCGGACCAGCCGCCCTCAGCGTCTCGCCGAACGGGCCGTAGGTGTAGGCGGCTTGGACGGTGCCGGTGCCGGAGGTGAGCGCGGTGACGTTGCCGTTGCCGTCGTAATGATAGTAGCTCGCGCCGTTTGCGCTGCTTTCGCGCAGGAGCAGGCCGCCGACTCCGCCGGCACCTTGGGCGGTGCCGCTCAGGTCGGTGCCCCAGACGTGCTCGGCGGTTTCGACCGCGCCGGTGGCGGGGGCGATGGTTTCCTCGATCACGTTCCAGCCGTCGTAGATGAAGTAGCGGTCCTCGATCACCGCTCCCGTGCTCGCAAACTTCACCGTCTTGCGCACCCGGCGGCCGAGGGCGTCG
>BJFP01000611.1 GCA_014189875.1 Verrucomicrobiota bacterium
GTAGAACGGCCACACGCCCCAGCGGATCGCCACCAGCGTGCGCTCGCTCTCGTCTCCCACTCCCCAAGTCTCCCCGTCTCTCCCCGTCTCTCCCCGCCTCACGGCCCACTCGATGACCTTCTGGTCCTTCCGGTAGTGATTGCACATGCCCGCTCCTTCGCAGGCGAGGGCCGGATCGTCGAGAACGGGGGAGAACTGCGGATAATCAGCCCGTCCCTCCGTCCCGCTCGATTCTCTGCCGTTCTTCGACTGTGCTGAGTTTGACTGCCGTGTCTTTGACCGCGTCGGCGGGCAGGATTGCCCGCATTACGATTGCTCCGCCCTACGGTGGCGGCGCGTCGTATGGGAGGCCGAAATACTCGAAGACAGCCTTTGAGCGCAGGTAGATGTCCATCTCGCTGAGCCCGGCCCGCTCGCAAATGAGGTTCATCGGAGGAAAATCCGCCCCGATAAAGCGGACCAATTCGACTGGGTCGAAGGTCACCCTGCAATTGACTCCGCCCGCCACTTTCACCGCCGAGAGCGTGTTGAGACAGCAGAGCACCATGATTCGCAGGCCATCGTCGTCGAGGTTGCAGAAGTAGAGCCAGTAGGGCCATGCACGGTGAAAGGCCCCGTAGAATTCCCGGACCGCCGGAATGGAGTGCAGTTCGTCGGGATGATCGTTGTAGCCGTCCACGGTAAATGTGAAGGCGTTCATCAGCGCCGCGAGCGGCTGGCCGGTGGGCAGCGCGTCGAGCCCGTACATGCCGAGAAAGTGGCTGAAATCCCCCGCCTCCACCCTGTCCCGGCTGAACTGGTAAACGAAGAAGTCGCTCATCCTATCGCTCTTTCTCCGAGTGGTAGAGTTCGAGCGCAATCGCGTCTGGGATAAAGCGGACATTCAAGGGTGCGCATCCCGGTGCGGTCACTTTGAATCGCAATCGTGATTGGCCGGTGTCCAAGTGCTGTGTTCTGGGGCAACGTCATCATAGCCATCACCAGCTCGCTGAGGAACGACGGGGCTTGGTCTGCGGGACGAGCTGCCGCGCAAATGAGAGCGCGTCGAGGACGTGCGGCAATTCATCGCCAACATCGCGACGGATCGTGGCGAGTGCGGTGAGGTATCCCTCCAGCACGCGCAGCGCGTCCTCGCCCATTTCCTTGCCCGCGAATAGCTCGGGCAGCGCGTCGCCGAAGTTCAGGCCGAGTTGCAGCATCCGCGCGGGGATTGCAACGCCGAGGTCATGGTTCGTGAGGAGCAGGCGACGCTTGCGGTGGGTCTTCTGGCCGCAGGCATCGAGGAACCATGTCGGCGAGCCGGTGGAGTCCACGTGCAGGAGCGTGAGCAGTTTCGTTTCGAGATTCCACAGCCGCAGCAGCGCGTCCTCGGTCACGCCGAAGGTGCGGAGAAAGATGACGGTGCGAAGGAACGCCAGATACGCTGCGGGGTAGGCCGCGCCTTCGAGCACCGGCAGGACGAAGCGCGTTTGCAGTCCGCGCAGATAGACCGCGGAGCGGTTCAGCGTGCGGGCGAGGTCGGCGAAGGTGTGCATGGCCGCGCTGGATGAACGCCTAGAACGCCTTCAGCTTGTCGCCGAGGTGGTGTTTCAGGTTCCACTTCTTGGTCGTGTCGAGGGCCAGCTCCAGGCAGATGAAGAAATGCTCCGGGTGTTTCTTGAAGTGGTCCACGGTCTCGGGCGCGAGGGTGGCGTCGAGGCAGATGAGGCTTTCCTTGTGCGCGTCTTTGGCGAGGAAGACTTCGTTCTTCTTGAACTCGGGGCGGGGCGTGAGCGTGTAGTCGAGCATGAAGCCGTTCTTGAGCAACACTTCGTCCAGCACCGTCTCCCGCTCCCACTGGATGTGAAAGGTGGCTTCCTTGTCGCGGATGTATTGCTTGAGCAGCTCGATGTTTTCCGCCTCGGTCTTGTCCGGGTCCGGCGCGAACTCCACGCGCGGAAAGTGCGACTTGCCGAGCTTGAAGACCTTGAAGCCGAGCCCGTCGGCTTGCGGCTTGGCTCCATAAACCGGCGAGTCTTCCGCGACGCGGAGCAGTTCCTCCTGTCTGGCTATCAGGAAAAGCGTTGGCTCTTTCGCCTTCTCCTCCTTTT
>BJFP01000612.1 GCA_014189875.1 Verrucomicrobiota bacterium
TTTTCGCGGCGACGAAATCGAGCCGGAAATCCACCGGGCCTTCGAGGCGTGCCGGGCGGTTGAAGCGGTCCACGATCGCGCGTTGCTGCTTTTTCTGCGCCTCGTCCTTAAGCGCAGGGGCCTTCTCCAGAAACGTCTGCGTCTTGCTCAGCTTCGCCTTCACCTGCGCCTCCAACTGCGCGAGATGCTGCTGCTTGGAGCGGATGGGAGATTCGACTTCGGGTTTGCGGTCGGATTTCCGGGGCATGGCTATTTGCCTGAGAGGCGGCTGGCGATGACGACGAGGGCGATGAGGCCGAGAACGATGAGCGGCAGCGAAAATGCGAACCCGATTTTCAGCCAGCCGATGAAATCCTTCGCGTCGCCGCCCGCGTAGTCCGCCGTCAATCCGGGATCGGATGCGGATGTGCCGCCCGTCTGCTCCGGCATCGCGCCGACCCTCGGAAAGGACCGGCTGTATTCGCCGCGCGCATCGTCCACGGATGCCATCGCACGGGTGAGTTCCTTGTTGATGTCGGCCTCGTCCCACAGCTTCGGATTGATCGCTTCGAGCGTGTCGAGGTGCTGGTGGAATGAGGTGTCCATCGTCTGCAACATCTCCAGCCGCTTGCTTGCCTCCATCGCCTCGCGCTCGATCACCACGAGCGCGCGCGTGAGCTTGTCGGCGAGATCATTGCGGCCCGTGATGAGCGCCTCCTGCCGGCGGCTCAGATCGGCAAATTCGCGCTTCTGCTTTTCGATCGTCTCGAGCTGCCGCTTGAGCACCTGCTCCTGCTGCTCGGCCTGCTGCACTTTTTCGTCGAGATGTTCCGTAGAGAGTGGGTCGCCTTCGGGAAGGTCGAGAAATTGGTCGCGCGGTGGTGTGGGCATGTCGCTTGGCAGCGACGCCCATCATGCAGATGCGAATTTAGATTTCCAGACTTTTCACGCGACGAAGTGCAAGTGACATCGGAATTCCTGCAACCGCGCCGCTGATCGCGAGCACGACGAGCGGCGCAAGCCAGCGCGGGACGGGCAGCGGATGCCCCGTGACGGCGAATATGTCCGGCACCGCGAGCAGCGCGACGACGGCGGTATTGAAGACGAAGCTGATCACGAGGCACAGCGTGCCGCCAAAGCTGGAGACGATCTTCGAGGGATTCTCCTCCTTGAAGTCGGGAAAAAGCGCGCCGAGTCCCGCGGCGAGGCCGGACAGCGCGGCGCTCATGAGCACGATCGTCGCTGCAAAATAAACCGCGCGTTGCCACGGAAGATGGAGGATTGCCGACGACGTGCTCATCAGCGCGACCGTCATGATCGCGCTCGTGATGAAGCTCGACCAAAATTTTTGCAGCACGACCCCGCGCAGTCCGAGGGGCGAGAGGCCAAGGATCCACACACGGCGTCCTTCGAGCGAAAACATCGGGAAGACAAACCGCGTCGTGAGCGTGCTCAGCGTGAGCCCGCACGCGGCGAGGTTCAGGTAGCTGATGAGCGTCTCCCAGTAGCCCTGTTTGAACTCCATGGCGACATTGCGCAGGTTCGCCACGTAGATGCAGAGCAGACCGAAAAAAATCATGAACTGCGTCCACTGCACCGGGTCGCGCCAGAAGACGCGGATGTCCTTGAAGACGAGCGCGACAATGCGCGGCGAGAGCGGGCGCAATTTTTTCTGCAACCACCCGAGCATCGTCGTGCGATTGCTCCGCTGTCGTTTCGCCGCGCTGTCGCGCTGCTGCCGTTCCGCCTGCGAGCCGAGCGCCGCGGACCAGCTCCCGTAGTACGTGCGCCCCGCGACGGTGAATGCGAGCAGCATCCCGAACAGCGCGTAGCTCGTGAGCAGCAGGAAATAGAAACGGCCATCTGCGGCATTGCCCTTGAAGCTCCAGTTGCTGATCGCCATCGCGAGCCATGAACTCGGCAGGAAGTGGTTCGTCGCCGCGTGCGAGCCTTCCATGAGCTTTGGAAACATGACCAGTTCGCCCGCGCCTGCGATCTCGCTTTCGGTCACCGGCTTTTTGCCGAGGAAAATGTAAGCGACCATCAGCGCGGCGATCGCGAACAGCACCGGCTTCGCCCAGCGGTTCGAGAACATCCGCACGAG
>BJFP01000613.1 GCA_014189875.1 Verrucomicrobiota bacterium
AAGACCTCGCGCTCGACGCCTGCGACGTATCTCGGCGTGTTCGACGAAATCCGCGCGCTCTTCGCGCAGCTCCCGGCTTCGCGGATGCGCGGCTACACTGCGTCGCGCTTTTCCTTTAACACAAAGGGCGGACGCTGCGAGACGTGCGCAGGCCAGGGTGCGGTGCGCATGGAGATGGCGTTCCTGCCCACGAGCTTTCACCCATGCACCGACTGCCACGGCAAGCGATTCAACCCCGCCACGCTCGAAGTGCTCTATAACGGGAAAAGCATCGGCGACGTGATGGACATGTCGCTCGCGGAGGCGTCGGAATTTTTCAAGGCCGCGCCGAAAATCCACCGCCCTCTCTCGCTGCTGTGTGACACGGGCCTCGGCTACATCCGCCTCGGCCAGCCAAGCCCCACGCTGAGCGGCGGCGAGGCGCAGCGGTTGAAGCTCGTCGCCGAACTCGTGCAGGGCGTGGCCCGCGATGAGAACTCGCGCCTCCGCCGCCAGCGCGAGCCGAAGAGCACGCTTTATCTCCTCGAAGAGCCGACCATCGGGCTGCACATGGCCGACGTCGCCGAGTTGCTGAAAGTGCTGCACCGGCTCGTGGACGGCGGCGCGACGGTGCTCGTCATCGAGCATAATCTTTCGCTCATCGCCGACGCTGATTACGTCGTGGACATCGGCCCCGAGGCCGGCGCGGCAGGCGGCGAAGTCGTCGCCTGCGGCACGCCCGAAGAAGTCGCCGCGCACCCGGTGAGCCGCACCGCGCCATTCCTGCGCCCGCTCGTAGCCGCGCATGTGAATGCGGGGGCTGACTGAACGGACGGACGATCAGCCTGCGCTTTCACAAGCGCAGCTACGGGCTTGCCGCCTCCGCTCCGCTCCGCTGTCCTGCGCAGCCCATGAGCACACTCAATTTCGCAATCGTCGGCACCGGCGGCATCACGCTGCAAAATCATCTCCCCGGACTCGCGATGTGCGGGGATGTCAAAGTCACCGCGCTGTGCGACACAAATCCCGCGACGCTCGAAGCCGCGCGGCAGCAGACGGGCGTGTCCGTCTGCTCCACGAACTACGAGGACATCGTGAAGCGCGACGACGTTCATGCGGTGATCATCGCCACACCGAATTTCACCCACGCACCCATCGCGCTCGCAGCCATAGCTGCAGGCAAGCATGTGCTCTGCGAAAAGCCGATCGCGATGAACTACGGGCAGGCGTGCGAGATGGCGGGCGCGGCGGAGAGCGCGGGCGTGCGGCACATGACGGCGTTCACGTACCGCTTTGTGCCGGCGATGCGCTACCTCGGGCATCTCATCGAGCGCGGTGACCTCGGGCAGCCGTATCATTTCCGCTCGTGCCGCCTGCAGGACTGGGGCACGCGTCCGCTCGGCTGGCGCATGGACGCACCCATCGCGCTCGCAGCCATCGCTGCGGGCAAGCATGTGCTCTGTGAAAAGCCGATTGCGATGAACTACGGGCAGGCGTGCGAGATGGCGGGCGCGGCGGAGAGCGCGGGCGTGCGGCACATGACGGCGTTCACGTACCGCTTCGTGCCGGCGATGCGCTACCTCGGGCATCTCATCGGGCGCGGCGACCTCGGGCAGCCGTATCATTTCCGCTCGTGCCGCCTGCAGGACTGGGGCACGCGTCCGCTCGGCTGGCGCATGGTGAAGAAGCTCGCGGGCACCGGCGAACTCGGCGACATGCTCAGCCACCGCATCAATTTCGCGCAGTTCCTCATCGGCCCGATGCGCCGGCTCGTGGCGAATGTAAAAAATTTAACACCGCTGCGCGGCGGGCTGCCGAACGACACCGAGGACTGGGTGGCCATCCTCGCGGATTTTCAAAACGGTGCGACCGGCGTGCTCGAAAGCTCGAAGCTCGCGAGCGGACGCAACGAGTCGTGGCGCTCGCTCGACTACGTGGAGCTGAACGGCAGCGAGGGCACGTTCGAGTTCACGACGGGAAAATGGAACGAACTCATCTTCGGCAAAGTCGGCGGCCCCGGCCTCGCGCCGCTGGCCGTGCCGCGCGAATTCTGGACGTGGCCCGGCTCGCCGCGCGATCC
>BJFP01000614.1 GCA_014189875.1 Verrucomicrobiota bacterium
CAGACAACGAATCCCGCTCCGCCGCCGGTTCACCGGGCGCGAGATGCGGCCCGTGCAGGGCCGCATAGCCCAGCTCCCCGAACCATTCGAGGGCGGCGTCTTCGACGATGGATTCGTTGAGGCTCATGGTTTTTCGCCCTCCGGTGGCAGCTTCTTGATCATCTCGTCGAAGTCCGACTCGAACAGCCGGTCCTGCACGATGCGGTATTTCTCGAACTCACTTTCGGCGTGGGTTTTTGCCAACTCCGCTGTCACTCGCCCTGCATCCTGAAGAATCTCGCGATCCCAGAGTTGAAGGAATCCGCTCAGGCGTTTTTCCCAGTCTTCCATGGTCATCGGAATTTTCCGCATCGCCTGCATTTCGGCCATGTCGAGATAGGCGGAGACAATGCGCTGCATCTGGCCCATTTCGGAGTCCGAGAGGTAGTTCTTGGCGATGGAAACGTCGTAGCGTTGGATTTTCCCTTTCGGCGCAGCCTCCCAAGTCGTCAGCCCCATGTTTTGTTTCTTTTGGTCGGCGCGATCCACGATCACCTCCGCCGCCGTCTGGCCATGCACGGCGAAGTGCATCTTGTTTTGCACCGCGGCAAAGAAACGCTTCGTGGCCGTGGCGGACGGGTCGTAGTCCAGCGCGGTGGCGTAGATGTCCGTGATCTTCTGGTAGAACTTGCGCTCGGAGAGCCGGATTTCCCGGATCTTTTCGAGCTGCCGCTCGAAGAACTCATCCGTCAGGATACCGCCGCGCTTCAGGCGTTCGGCATCCATCGTCCAGCCTTGGATGGTGTAGTCCTTGACGATCTGGTTCGCCCACTTGCGAAACTGGACGGCGCGCTCGTTCTCGATCTTGAAGCCCACGGCGATGATCGCTTGCAGACTGTAGTGCTCGACGGATCGCTGAACCTGGCGCTCACCCTCGGTTTGAACGATTAAGTATTGCTTAACAGTTGCCTCCGGCTCCAGTTCGTTGTCGCTGAAAATGCGTTTCAAGTGCTGGTTGATGGCGGGGACGGAGACATCGTAAAGCGCCGCCATCATCTTTTGCGTTAGCCAGATGTTCTTATCTTCGTAGCGCATTTCGACGCTGGCCTCCGAGTTGCCGCCGGCTGCAACGAAGGTGAGGTATTCCGCAGCCGACGAGCGAACCAAGGAGACTTCGGCTTTCTTTTTGGCGCGACTGCGGGGAGTGGGTTTGTCTTTGCTCATGGCTTCGGCTCCTTGCGGTTTGAACTCTTCGATACCGTCGAATCGTTGCCCGCGTCAGCGGTGGAATCCGCCACGCTCAACTCCCCGCTCAGCAGCTTCGGCAGCAGCGTGTCGCGCAGGGTGGCGAGGGTGCGGGATTCGGTGGATGGAAAGGCGCGGCCTTCTTCTGCCCCACCGGGGCTGCATCCATCAGCCCAGGGTTGCGAGGCACGAGCTACCCTGGGTGAACCGTGAAAAAGGAACCCAACCCCAACGGGGTTGAATCCATCGGCGCGCGCGGTGATGCAACCCCGTTGGGGTTGAGGAAATATTTTTGGGCGATGACCCAGGGTAGTCTCGCCGACTCGGCAACCCTGGGCTGAATGATGCAATCCCGTTGGGATTGGCAGACGCGGCTTCATTGCGCGGCCTCCAGTTTAGATTCGAGCGACGCCACGCTCAACTCCCCGCTCAGCAGCTTCGGCAGCAGCGTGTCGCGCAGGGTGGCGAGGGTGCGGGATTGGTCGGTGTTGGCGCGGATTTGGGCGAACAGTGGCTCTATGGTCTTTGCGAAGGCTTGGCCGATTTCCGGCGGCGGGAGCATGAACGGGATGCGGTTCATGTTTCCCTGATTCAGCTTGGGCTGGACGGCCCCGTTCACGAAGGGAGCGATGTTAGAGCCTTTGAGATGCAGAAGTAGGTGCTCTGTGCTGACGCCATTCTTCCCGCGCAAGACGTGGGCGTGGTTGTTCACCCAGAACTTGCCCCAGACGTATTGGAGGACTGGCGTGCCGTCTTCGTTGATGACGGAGCCGTCCTCGCCCATGAGCGCGTAGATGCCGTCAAAGAGGAAGTCGTCCACGTAATCCATGA
>BJFP01000615.1 GCA_014189875.1 Verrucomicrobiota bacterium
ATCTTCATCGAGCGGGCCATCCAGGAGAAGAAGCTCAGCCCGGAACTCCAGCAGAAAGCCGAGAAGGCGCTGGAAGCGCGCAGCCAGGCCTTCATCATGGACTGGTTCACCATCCGCGACATGCCCGCCGCCGAGGACGCGAAACTGCTCGATCTGGCCGGCGAGGTGGCTAGGGAGTTGGAGCGAAAGAAGTAATTCAGAACATAGCAGAAACACAAATATGAATAGGAAACATTGCCTTGCCGCCGTCGTTGTCGCCGCTGCCGCCTTGCTGGCGGCGCCCGCCGTCCATGCCCTGATCAATCCGAAGTTCACGCCGATCCACCTCACCCGGGAGTCGGCCTTGATAGCGTGGGTGGATATCAAAGCCGGAGAGCCGAAGGACCTGTACACGGCGACGATTCTTGAGACAATCAAGGGCAAGGCCGAGCAGAAGACGTTCCGCGTGGATGCATCGAAGGCGGGCGATGACGATAAGCGCGCCTTGCTGCGCGACCTGGTCGCGGCGGGAAAGCCGGCGATGTTTTTCATAGGCCAGCTCGGGGACGCGCAGGATCTGGGCGGCGGGAATGCGCGTCGGCGCGCCTTCCTGCATATTGGCGGCGTGTGGGCGGTGTGTGACGGCGGGCAGGACGGGCTCTGGAGCCTGAGCAGTCTGAGTGACCGAACGCTTGGGACCGTCTGGGCGGGCGGCACCGACATGTTGCGCCGGGCCGTGGACTACATTCTTGGGGATGACGAACCTGCCGTTCCGGTGTCCGAAGGCGTCTCCTGGAGCAAGCCGCCGTTGAAACTGGCTGCGACAGGCGGGGCGATCAGGACCGTCCGGGCGGTGGACCTCGGCGGCGACGGCAAGCTGTCGCTCTTCGTCGCGAGCGAAGCGGGGGACCGTTTGCTGGACGTTGCGAAGACCCGTTCGGTCACGGACCTCACCGCGGCCCGCGGGCTGCAGTCGAAGTCGCAGGCGTTCGCGTGGGGTGATTTCGCGGGTCAGGGCAGGCTCGATCTAGTCTCTTTCGACGGCAAGGCCGTGACGTTGCACGCGCAGCAGGCTGACGGCAGGTTTCAGGCGAAGCCGCTGGACCTCGGCGTTGCGGTATCCGCGGGGTGTGTCGCGCTGGCGGCGCTGGATGTTGGGGATCAGGGGCGTTCCGGCCTGCTGGTGAGCGGTGAATCCTGGCCCGTGGTGGTTGTCCTGGGCGCGCAGGGCAGGGCGGCAGCCACTCCCTTGAGCGCGCCGGGCGTGGAATTGGCGAAATTCGGCAAGCTCGGGGCGTGCCTGGTCGCCGATTTTGACGGCGATGGTCTGGCCGACGTGCTTCTGCCTGGCGAGGCTGGCAGCGTGCTGTTCCGCGCCACGGCGCCCGGCAAGTTTGCGCCGGGCGTGGCCAGTGCGGTCAAACTCGGCAAGGGTCCCTCCACCGCGTGCCTGGGCGATTTCGACGCCGACGGTCGTTTCGACATCTTTTGCGTGAATCGCGAAGGCAGCCTTCTTTGGGAGCACGCGGCGAACGGTACGTTTGCCGAGACGTTTGAGCAGACCGGGGAACTCAGCTATGGCGCATCGCGCCGGGGCAGCGACTGCATGACCGGCGACATCAACAACGACGGCCGCCAGGATGTCCTGATCGGGTACGGCACCGCGGAGCCGAGATTGTTCTTCAATCGCGGATTCCGTTGCTTTGGGAATGCCGCTGGACTCAACCTCGCCTGGAAAGAGTTGCTTCCCGCCGCGAGGGATGGGCAATCGTCGGCCTGCCTTGCCGATCTGGACGGCGACGGCGCGCAGGATCTGGCGATGGCGCTGAACAACGGGGAGGTCTGGGTGGTGTTCCGGGAAAACAGCAACCCCGACCGTCAGGCGATGATGGCGGTGGCGACTTTGCCAGTCGGCGGCTCGAACAAGGGGCCGGTCGCGGTGACCGGGTGGGCGGGCAAGCGTTGCCTGGGCGTGTGGAACGTTCTGCCGGGAGTCAGCCAGGCCTGCTTCGGCTTGACGGAGGCGGGTGTGGTGACGCTCAAGTGGCGCCTGCCCGGCGGCAAGGAAC
>BJFP01000616.1 GCA_014189875.1 Verrucomicrobiota bacterium
ACGCCGCGGACATTCACCGCATGGAGGCGGTCCATGTCCGCCGCCGTCGTCGTGAGCACGTTGCCGATGTGCGCGATGCCCGCGTTGTTCACGAGCACATCGAGCTTCGGCAGCTTCGCAAATGCCGCGCGCATCGCCTCGGTGTCGCTCACATCCGCCGCAAGCACATCGCATTTCCCGCCCGCCGCACGGATCGCCGCCGCCGCATCCGCCGCCCCCGCATCGCTCAATTCGACGATGAAAACATGCGCCCCTTCCGCCGCAAAACGCTCCGCAATCGCGCGCCCGATCCCCGAGCCTCCGCCGGTGATGAGTGCATGCTTGTCGATGAGGCGCTGGGAAAATGTCGGGTTCACGCCGCCGCAGATAGCCGCTCCTGCGCCGCGTGCCAAGCGTGCTGTGAAAGTAGGCGGGATTTGCAACATCGCGCGCCGGGATGGGAGAAGGTGGCAGGATGGCGGGGTTCGGAATGCGTGCCGGATATGGTGATCCGCGTCCCGCCGCATCGCTGTGTTCGCGTGCGCGAGGTTGCAAACCTATAGTGTTCTAGGAAGGTGTTGCCGCAGAGTATGAGGCAAACGGTCCGGCGAAGACGGTTCAAGACAGGGCGCTTGCAAAGCGCCCGTCCTTGGGAATCGCGCACGCCCGTTCCCATTCTCGGAACACTATTGGTTTGCAAACCCCGGCTAGATTGCCGCCGCGCCGTTGCCGTGGCACCATGCGAAAATGTGCGTTTCGAGTTCGTCGTCGGCGATCCGACGAACTTTTTTCACCTCGCGGAGCAAAAAAAACTTGCGCCCGATTCCGCGGCTGCTAGAAATCACGTCCCTTTCCGCAAAAATCGCAGACATGCTCGGGTGGTGGAATTGGCAGACACGTACGTTTGAGGGGCGTATGCCGAAAGGCGTAAGGGTTCAAGTCCCTTCCCGAGTACCATGCGGAACGACAGGACGGAAGGCCGCATGGATAGAGGATTCCAGAGGTTTATGTATCGGCGACGGTTTCGAGCAGAGACCCGGAGAAAGGTAGGAAACCGACAATTGTCCGCACAATCGCCTTCCGACGGTCGCCTGAACTACGACGCCTGCGTGAAGTGGGCACTGACATTGGTTCCGCCGGATGAGGCGCATCGTTATCCATGGCCCGCGCTCGATGAATAATTGCTGGCCGTGATCAAAGATGAGACATCGGCCCCCGAATCGCTCGAAGCCCTCGCGCGGCGCGGTTCTCCAGGCGCATGGGAGGCTCTCGCTTCGCGCAATGCGACGGTCGCGCTTGCGCTTCTCATCGCGCGGCAGCCCGAGCACCGTGAGAAATTCGGCGAGCTGCTCAATGCGGAATTGACGAACGGGCAGCGGGATTTCGATCACGCCGTTTATGCGGCGTGGCTCGCCGATGTGCGCGAAGTCGCTCCCGCCTTGGAACGTCTCGCCACCTCATCGGCGACAGACGCCGAGGGCTCTTCCAACCCGGCCCGGCAGCATCTGCCGAGGTGGGTGCTCACGCTCTGGCGCGAACCCGATGCGGCTGCGCGCGCAAAGGCCCTGCTGGCATTCGCGTTCAACGACATTTTCGATCCGCAGCGAATGCCCGAGGCGTGGAAGCGCATGGAGGCGCAGTTCACGGAATCATGGCGGACCCTCGACGGGCGCCAGCGCGCCGATGTCCGGGCGCTTCTCGACTGGTGCTCGGGCGACGGCCAACGCCGCATCCTGGAAATCACGCCGGGAGGAAAAGCAGCGTCCATGCTTGGGAGATTGCGCGGCTTGCTCGCCCGCTGATGATATCGAGGACAAGTCGTTCGTGCTGCATTTCCTCCACGTCGGGCCGTCATCATTGGAAACATGGGACCCGAAGCCCGATCCACGAATTGATTTGATCGGATGTCTTCAAGGGCGCCGATTTTCCATGTTCGGATTCTTCGCCGTGTCCATCTTCACCGCCTGACCGCAGGGTTGTTGCTTCAGCGAGCGCGGTTGCAGCCTGCCTCCGATGTCTGCTACAAGCCGCCGCATTAAATCGCTCCTCCTGTTCCTCGCCTTCACCGC
>BJFP01000617.1 GCA_014189875.1 Verrucomicrobiota bacterium
ACCACAAGGACAACTTCCTCGACTGCGTGCGCTCGCGGAAGCGCCCGATCGCGGACGTCGCCATCGGCGCACGCACCGTGATCACCTGCCACCTTGTGAACCTCGCCTACCGTCACGGTGCAAAGATTCAGTGGGATCCCGCGAAGCTCGACTTCGCCGGCGGCACGGGAAAGCCCGAGTGGCTCACCCGCGAGTACCGCGGGAACTGGAAGGTGTAGCGGCGCATCTTAATCCTAATCTTTTTCTTAATCCTGATCCCAAAAATCCCAAGTGACCTAAAGGTGATGTCATCTGCCCAGTCACCAGTCACAGCCCCGTCTCGCACCGCGCATCCGCCCACACCCGTCACTCCCCTTCCACCGCCCACCGAAACGCCCCTGGAACCGGCAGCCCGAGGTGATCGAGGATGCGATCCACGACCGTGTCTGCGACCTCCTCGACCGTCTTCGGGCGGCTGTAGAAGCCAGGGCTCGCGGGCATCACCAGCGCGCCGGCTTCTATGAGCGTCGTCGCGTTGCGCACGTGGATGAGATTCCACGGTGTCTCGCGCGGGACGAGGATGAGCTTGCGGCGCTCCTTCAGGAAAACATCGGCGGCGCGGAGAATCGCCGTGTCGCTCGTGCCCGCTGCGATGCGGCCCATCGTGCCCATCGAGCACGGCACGATCACCATCGCATCGAACGGCGTGGAGCCGCTCACGAACGGCACGTTCATGGAGCGGTCGCCGTGCTGGTGCACGGCGTCGGGGATTTTCAGTTCGCCGAGCTCCTCGTGGATGACCTGCTTGGCAAACGCGCTCAGGACGAGATGCACCTCGTGCGCGCGGGCATCCATTTTCCCCAGCAGCCGCTGGAGATAAATCGCGCCACTGGCTCCGGTCCCGGCGATGACGAATTTCATTTCACGTCAGGCGGCTTCGTTGCGCCGGGAAATCCAGCAGAGCGGTTTGCGGCTGCCGTGCGCCACGGCGAGAACCCAGAGCGTCTGCTCCCGGACGATGTAAGGAATGTAGTGGGGAAACACGCGGAGGTTGATGCGGCGATACTCGCCCGTTTTGAGACGGTAGATCTCCAGATGATCGGCGATCCGCAAAATGCTGCGATCCACCTCGACTTGAACCGCCGTCCCAAGCCGCCACGGGCCTCCTCGTAGTAGGAAATCGCGTCGAGGAACTCACGCTGCGTTTCTTCGACAAAACAGATGGTCACGGAACCAGACGGCTCTCCGCCGCGCGCATCACGTCCTCGTATGCGACGCGGGTGACGCGGCCTTCGTCAATGGCGCGGATGCGATCACGAATCTCGGCGTCCCATGCAGTCTCCGCTTCGGGATCGGCTGCAGCATCCGTGCTCTCCAGCAAAAACTCCGCAAGTGCGAGCCTCTGACGCGGTGGAAGATCCATCGCCTCTTTGGTGACTTGTTCGAGTGCCGTTAGCATGGGGAACGGGTCGCAGAGGTTTCGTTTCAGGTCAAGCGCGCGAGGGCAATCCCTCAGGGCAAACGCATCTAAATCAGAGAGAAAACCGGTCTTCTCTCTGATTTAGATGCGTTTGCCTTGGGGGAACTCCCCGGCACCCACCCCGATCAACTCGACGCTCTTGCGCCACGAAGCCTCCTGGCGCCCGTTGAGTTCGCCGAGGTAAAGCACATGCCGCTGGACCACGCGCGCGTCACTGAGCCGGCGGTTTTCGACGACACTCCAATAAAGATGCACCTTGCCATCCTTGCGACGTCTTGAACAACGCAGAAACATGATGGCGTCGTATCATAGCGGGAAAATCCAGGACGGGAATAGGGTAGGTCTGCACTACAAGCCCTTTTGAAAATTGTCCCCTTGGAAGACAAAGGGTTACGCCGCAACCGAGGGCCAAAATGGTGCTTTTCACCGTCGAGTCCGCCAAGTCTGGCTAACAAACCGCCGTCCTGCTCTCTCGCCAGTGATTCATGCACGATGGTAAGGCGACCGGCTCAGGGCTTCACCTTGGCCGGCTTGCGCGGCTCTGCGCGCGGCGGGGTGGGCGGCTGCGGCACGCGCGTCCACGG
>BJFP01000618.1 GCA_014189875.1 Verrucomicrobiota bacterium
GATGGGCTTCATCAGCGGCGTGGACGTGCTCGACTACCACGGGTCAGGCTACCCCGACAGCGTTTTCATTTACGTCACGCCGCTCGATCTGTTCCGGTATTCGTCGTTGAGCGTGGCGAACAATGCCCTCGACTGGACTGCCGACAACCGCACGAAATTTTTCTCACTGGACGGTGGAGCCACGAGCCTCGCCACATTCTCCACCGGCTTGAACTACGGCGACGGGAGACAGGCGAGCCACTGGAAGGACAATCTCGGCCTCGGCATCATGGATCCCACCGCGGGATATGGCGAACTGCTGGCGATCTCCGCCAATGACATCACGGGCTTCGATGTGATCGGCTACGATTTGGTTTCGATGCCGGAGCCGGCGACGTTTGGCGTCATCGCTGGCGTGGCGCTCCTCGGGATCGGGGCGGGGGGCCGGATGCGGCGCAGGCAGGGCGCGGAGGCGTGAGGTGCCAGCCGGCGTCCCATTCACAAAAAGCTCGAACCGGGATGGACTTTCCGGACAGTGCCCGCGTGTCGCTGCACCACTGCCCATTTCAAAAAGATCCGATGCCGCGTCGTGTCGGAAAAAATCGCGCCGCGTGCAAACGTGAGGGGCAGCCCCGGTGATGGGCGGGGGTTCGTCGGCGGGGCCGGTGGAGTTCGCGATTTCCTCGGGCAAGGCGCGCATCGTGCCCGCGCTGGAAGGCGATGATCTCGCGCGGTGGGAGAAGGCATTCGCAGGGCAGGCGAAGGATCACCGCTATCACCGGATCACGGCGGAGACGCTCGCGGGGCAATTTGATCACCGCTATCTTTTTCGCGAAAACTCCGCGACGGGCGAGGTTGCGATGCAGCAGATTTTCATCGTGAAGCAGGATCTCACTGCGGGGATGCCCGGCAGGCTCCGCTCCATGCTGAACTGGCTGCGCAAAATCTTTCCCCGGTGGCTGTCGCTGCGGATCCTCATGCTCGGCTGCTCGGCCAGCGAAGGCTCGCTCGACAGCACGGCGGCATGGGCCGTGGATGCGCTCGGCGAAACGCTCGCGGCATTTGCGAGGCACTCGAAGGTCTCGATCGTTTTGCTGAAGGACTACCCGTCGAAATATCGCGAGGCGCTGAAGCCGCTGCTCTCGCGCGGATACAGCCGCGCGCCGTCCATGCCTGCGTGCGGACTCGCGCTCGACTTCGCGAGCTTCGAGGAATTTTTGCAGAAACGCGTGAGCTATTCGTTCCGGAAAAATCTGCGGCGCAAATTCAAGAAGCTCGCCGAGCACCCGCCGCTCTCGCTCGAAGTCGTGACGGACATCTCGGGCGTGATTGACGAAATCCATCCGCTCTACGTGCAGACCTTCGCGCGCTCGGAGTTGCGCTTCGAGGAGCTGACGAAGGACTTCCTGCTCCGCATCAGTCGCGAGATGCCGGACTGCGCGCGCTATTTCCTGTGGAGGCAAAATGGGAGGATCGTCGCCTTCGCGCTGTGCATCATCCACGGCGACACGATCCACGATCTGAACGTCGGCCTCGACTACGCCGTGGCGCTCGATTTGCACCTCTACTTCGTCACGTGGCGCGATGTGGTGCAGTGGGCATTGGACAACGGCATCAAACGCTACTATACCGCGCCGCTCAACTACGACCCGAAATTCCACCTCCGCATGGAACTCGCGCCGCTCGACCTCTACGCATGGCACACGTCCCGCCTGATCAACCCGATTTTCAAGATCGCGCTCCGCTTCCTCCAGCCGGTGCGGCACGACAAGGTGATCAAAAAATTCCCGAACGCCCACGAACTCTGATCGCGCGGCTTTGGAAAAAAATCAGACCCCCTCTCTCCCCGGTGCCGGTCCGCGTTCCGACGGTTTCCGGCGCGGCGGGCGCGAAAGCAAATTCCTGCAGTAATACCGCATCCATCACCCATCACAAAAACCAACAAGCAAACATGAAACCCATCCGGCTCCTGACCATTCTATTCGCCCTCATCGGCAGCCTCAACGCTGCGGACAACACGCCGCCCGAGGGCTTCCGCGCCCTGTTCAACGGCAAAGACCTCA
>BJFP01000619.1 GCA_014189875.1 Verrucomicrobiota bacterium
GCTTCCGGGCTCGGGATTGCCCCACGCCTTCAGCACCTCACTGGAATACACCCAGTCATGTCCGTGCAAAATTCGTGAGCGTGGTTTGATGACAATGCCGGACATAAGGGCGCGGACGTTACGTTCGGACGCCGTCGTGTCGAGCGATTGCGCAAGATGTGCCGACGTCCCGCCAGACGAGCATCAGCGGCGTCCGCCGAAGATGCTGCCGAGCAGGCCGCGCATGAGTGAACGCGTCGCCTGGCCGGTCGCGTTGGTGACCACGCTCTTCATCATCCTGTCCAGCAAGCCGGGCTTCTTCGTGGACTCGGCGCGCTTTTCTGCAAGTGCGTCGGCGGCACGGGCCTTGGCCTCGCGCTCTGCGGTTTCGGCGCGGAGCTTTGCGAGGCGTGCCTCTGCCTCAGCTGCGGCCATCTCGGCCTTTGGATTGCTGACGGGCCTTGGTGCGGGAGCTGGAACCGGGGGCGCTTCGGCATCCGCTGCCGGTGTCGCTGTGGCCTGTCTCGCCGCAGCGCGCGCACGTGCGGCTGCGACAGCGTCGAATGGCGCTGCACCGCTCGCGGATGCCGTCGAGATTTTTGCAGCGGGCGCGGGTGCGGCGGGTGCGCCTTTCAGCAATTCGTAGGCGCTCTCGCGATCCACGGTCTGCTCGTATTTTCCGAAAAGCACGCTGCCCTCGATGATCGCAGCGCGGTCGTCGGCACGCAGCGGTGCGAGGTCGCTCACGGGCGGCGCGATGAAGGCGCGTTCGACGATCGCTGGCGTGCCCTTCGCCTCGAGCATCGAGACGAGCGCCTCGCCGAGGCCGAGTTCGCCGATCACCTTTTCCACATCGAGCTTCGGATTTGCGCGGAAGGTTTCCGCCGCGGCCTTCACTGCCTTTTGATCACGCGGCGTGAATGCGCGCAGCGCGTGCTGGAAGCGATTGCCGAGCTGGCCGAGCACCTTGTCGGGAATGTCGAGCGGGTTCTGGCTCACGAAGAAAACGCCGACGCCTTTCGAGCGGATGAGCCGCACGACTTGCTCGACCTTTTCCTGCATCGCCTGCGGCAGGTCGCTGAAGAGCAGGTGAGCCTCGTCGAAGAAGAAGACGAGCTTCGGCTTGTCCACGTCGCCGACTTCGGGCAGCCGCTCGAACAGCTCGCTGATGAGCCACAGCATGAACGCGGCGTACGTGCGCGGCGAAGTCATCAGTTCATTTGCGGCGAGGATGTTCACGACACCGCGTCCGTCCTCGGCGCACTGCATGATGTCGTCGAGGTTCAGCGCGGGCTCGCCGAAAAATTTGTCGCCGCCCTGCTGCTGGAGCGTGAGCAGCGCGCGCTGGATCGTGCCTACGGTCGCGGCGGTCACGTTGCCGAATTTCGTCGTGTATTCCGCGGCGTTCTGCGCGACGTGCTGGAGCATCGCCTGCAAGTCTTTCATGTCGAGCAGCAGCAGTCCCTCGGTGTCGGCGATGTGAAAGACGACATTCAGCACACCTTCCTGCGTGTCGTTCAAATTCAGCAGCCGCGATAGCAGCAGCGGGCCCATCTCGGAAATCGTCGCGCGTACAGGATGCCCGCTTTTCCCAAACACGTCCCAGAACACGACGGGAAATCCGTTCGGCGTGATCTCCAATCCCAACTGCGCAGCGCGCTCCTTCACCTTCGGCGAATTCGCGCCGGGCTTCGCGAGGCCGCCGAGGTCGCCCTTCACATCGGCCATGAAGACCGGCACGCCGATGGCGCTGAAATTTTCCGCGAGCACACGCAGCGTGATCGTCTTGCCCGTGCCCGTCGCGCCCGCGATGAGCCCGTGGCGGTTCGCCATTTGCGGGAGGAAATTAATGTCGCTCGTTCCTTGTGCTATGAAGAATGGATCGGTGGGCATGACGGCAGTAATTGGTCACGCGAAAGTGGAGTGCCTCCGCCGTGGCGACAAGGGAGGAATGCCGATGGCCTTCCGCGATTCTAGACCGGACGCAGCACTTCGACGATGCTCGCGAGCACGCGATCCTGCGCGTCGAGGAGCTGGTTGGTGCGGCCAAAAAGCG
>BJFP01000620.1 GCA_014189875.1 Verrucomicrobiota bacterium
GTACAAGGTCGAAACCGTTGGAGTCCTGCCAAACGCGGGAAGCAGGCAACCGGGCGGCACGAAGGCCAGCGGCGTTCTTTATTCCGGGATCGCTTTGCCGCCGGTGGACAGACGCGGGAGGATCATCTTGCTTGTTGACGAAACGATGGCGGCGCCGCTGGCCGGCGAACTCGAACGTCTCGAACGGGATCTGGCCGGGGACGGATGGACCGTGCTGCGGCATGATGTCACGCGACAGGCGACCGTGGGCCGCAATGCCACCATCGCGGAAGTCGAGGCGATCAAGGCCGTGATCCGGCGCGATTACAACGACGATCCGGGCAACACCAAGGCGGTGCTGTTATTCGGGCGTGTGGCCATTCCTTACTCCGGCTGGCTGATTCCGGACGGGCATGACTTTCAGGCACGGGAGGCGGACACCTATTATGCCGTGCCTGATGAGACTTGGACGGACGAGCGGGACTATGGAGGCAAGGGATTGCGGGGAAACCAGGCGGGTGACGACAAGTTCGATCAGTCGTGGTTCCAGCCCGCGAAGGTGAAGCTGGCCGTCGGGCGGGTGGATATGTCGGGGCTGCCCATCTTTAAGATACCGGAGGTCGAACTTCTGAGGCGCTATCTGAACAAGCACCACGCATTCCGACACCGCCATACGGCCTTTGCCGCGTCGGGCGACACCGGCTCCGGGCTTGTCGGCAGCAAGACGGGCTTTTACCTTGAGGCACTTTTTAGCCGCGGCATGGTGAATGCCGTTCAAGGGCAGCTCAACGGCGAGATCGGTGCGCCGCGCCTTTGGTCTTATGCCGAGGGTCTGGCCTACGCCAACAACCGGCTGGGTCTGTTCTATTCCGCCAATTCCCCGGGATACGTGTTCGCCGGGTGCTGGGGGAGCGGGTCCATCAACTACGACGACGAGGCCGGGAAAATGGGCATGGGGCGTCCGTATCTGGCCGGAAGTGGAGCGTGCATTGCCTGGGTTTGCGGCCAGCCCAACCGGTATTTCCACTGGATGGCGATGGGCGAGACCATCGGCGGCAGCGAACGGCTGGCCATGGCCAACGGAGCGCTCTATCCCACGGGGGCCAACGGCAACATGGCCAACGCGATCTTTCGCTGCCTGCTCGGCGATCCCACTCTGCGGATGCACATTCTTGCGCCGCCCGGCGGGTTGACTCTTGCGGATGGCACCCTCTCCTGGGACGCGTCGCCGGACCGTGGTTCGGACGGCTTCCGGGGCTATCACGTCTATCGTGCGGCAGGCAGGCGCGGTCCCTTCACGCGGCTGACCGATGCGCCGGTCCAGGGAACGTCGTGGACCGATCCTTCTCCATCTGCCGGGACCGTTTATCAGGTCCGCGCCATCCGGCTGGAGACCTCGCCCACCGGCACCTACCACAACAACAGCCAGGGGATCTTCGTTGAGCAAGGCGCCATCGGCATTGTGCCCGGCGCGCTCTGGGTGGTTGCACCGGATGCGGGCGCCGCGACCTTTCGGGTGAAGCTTTCCTCCAAGCCTGCATCCAATGTGACGGTCTCCGCCAGACGCGCCTCGGGCGACGCAAGCATCAGCGTCCAGTCCGGCGGGACGTTGACCTTCACTCCGACAGACTGGAACAAATGGCAGACCGTTACCGTCGCCGCCGCCCACGACTCCGACGAAGGGGCCACGAACAATGGCAGCGCCGCAGTTGCCCTGAGCGCGCCGGGCCTGACCGATGTGACCGTGGGAGTGGTAAAAGAGGACAGGGCCATAGTGGTCAGCAGCGAGATCCTCAGTGTGCCTGAAAACACGGCGGCTTCCTTACAGGTCAGGCTTTCGGGACCGCCGGCGGACGATGTGACTGTCACCACGAAACGAACCGTTGTTTACGCGACCGGGGAGAACATCTCGATCGAGTCGGGGGGCAGCCTGGCATTCACCCGCGGCAACTGGAACCAATGGCAGACCGTCACCGTGAAGTACGCCGACGGCAAAGTCATTCCCGCGCCGCACAATCTTCGCTCGATCTACGCCGGATTCAGCCTTTCGGCGC
>BJFP01000621.1 GCA_014189875.1 Verrucomicrobiota bacterium
CGACGATGGGATCGTTCATGGCGTTTCTCCGTCTTCCAATGGCATCAATTGCTCCGGCGTGCAAATCTCCGGGCAACGCCAGCCGTGGCGGGCGCACACCTCACGGATGCGCGGCTTCATCTCGGCGTTGGCGATGTGGCTGCAGTTCCACGTCACGAGAAAATCCATCCCATGCACTGCGGCGACTGCGATGTGCGCGGCATCGGTTCGCGCCTTTTCGGGCACCGCTCCCTCGGCCAGCAGCGCGATGGCAAGTGCGAGCGCCGATTCCGTGGCTGGCAATTCCGGCACATCGCGCAACGATTCCAACCGCAGGCGGGCCGCCTCCGGGTCGCCTGCGCCCGCTTCATCCAGGACAAACTGCGAGACGTGCAATGCAAAGCGTTCGTGGCTGGTCGCCCACCATTCCCGCGTCGTCTGCTGGTGTCCGGCGATGACGGCATTCCCGCTGGGCCACGCAGTGAGGTAGCTCGGGATCGTCGTTTCGAGATAGAGCTTCGGGAGGCTCACGGCGGTGCGATGCAACACCGCACCCCGCGCACTGGCGAGCGCATTGTCCGCTTACGCTGCACTGGCAGCCTCTTGCATCAGCAGCAGTGCAGGGCCGCAGTCGTCGGGTGTGCGAAGCCAGAGGCTGATCCAAGCCGATGGCCCGAAGACGTGATGCGGCTCCGCCTGAGCGGCAGCGACCAGTTCGGAAGCGCGCTCGCGAGTCAGCAAAATATCGAGCAGGCCGTTCCCGTGGACGTGTGCGAATTCCCGACCATCGCGCTCGAAGCCAATGCCGCCGAAGCGATGCGTCGTGCGTCCCACCCCAGGTAGTTGCAGCGCCCCGGCTTCGAGTGACTCGATCGCGTGCAATCGCTTTCGATGAAACAGAGCGGTCCACGCGAGGAGCAGCGCATCGAAAAACTGCGGAGCAAACGGGACGCGGGCCAGCCAGCGCAGGTGGCGGACGACGAAGCGGAACATTTTACCGGCTGCTCTCAGCGAGCTGTTTCACATGCTTCATCACGCGAAGATGAACCGCACGCGTCATATCGCGCGTCCACCAATCGAAATACCAGAGCGGACGCACGTGAAGCGTGTACCAGCTCGATCCGATCAGTGTCGTGGTGCCGTCGTGATTGTCACGCAGCTCGAAGCGCCCGCGATGCAGTGTGATGTGGCCGTATGCCTCCGGATCGGTCGGCTGTTCGATGATGTCGAACGTGAGCCGCTCGTTCGGCACAAACTCGGCGACTTTTTCTTTCAACACGGAACCGCCGCTGAAGATGCACTGCCGATCTGCGCCGACGAAGTTGCCGCCGTTCGTTGTCTTCACCGGATACGGCAGTCCGAGGCGAAAGATCCAATAACGCGGCGGCTCGGTGATTTCCGGGAATGCGAGAACGTGCGGCCAGACGCTTTGCGGTGGCGCGTGGATGAGCACCTCATCAACGACCACGGCCTGCTCGTCCACACGCGTGTAGCCCTCGCCGCCGGCGAGAAGCGCCAATGCCGGGAAAATCCAAAGCTGCATCTTCGAACGATCGGCTTTGAACCAAGCCCGTCCGAGGGCAGCGCCCGCGAAATTCAGCAGGTAGTGGAGCGGGAAAACAATCACAAGACACACCACTCCTTCGCGCAGAACGACTGCACCACCGACGAGCCCGAGAAGTGTCGTATTAAGGGAATGCAGCAGAGTCCGACCGACGGTCAGATCCAGTGACCTCCAGCAAAATCCGGCCGCAAGGCCTCCCACGATGGGAAGCAGCGCCATGCTTGCGATGACGAAGCTTTGGTTTCCGTGACTCAGCTTCCCCTCCCAGAAAATGACTCCGAGCAAACCGAGCGTCACTACATTTGCAGTCAGCATTCCGACGAGCAATGGAACCCAAGCGCGGCGACGGCGATCCTTGTTCGGAGGGTGTGCGGTCATCGTTTGAATTATTGAACCACCGGCAGCAGCCTCGCGAGCAGGTCGCTGATTTTCACGCGCTCCTGCGAGCCGTCGTCGCGGTGGCGGAGGGTGACGGTGTCGAGCA
>BJFP01000622.1 GCA_014189875.1 Verrucomicrobiota bacterium
CGCCGGGCAGCTTGGCAACCGCTCGATGCCCCGCCATCGTGCGCGCGTGAACAGCGCACCGCGCACAGCATTCGTCCTCGGGGCCGGCCTCGGCACGCGGCTCCGTCCATTGACGAACCGCCGCCCGAAGCCGCTCATCCCGGTCGCAAACCGGCCGCTCATCACGCACGCATTCGACCACCTCATCGCAGCGGGCGTGGAGCGCTTCGTCGTGAATACGCACTGGTGCGCGGAGCGATACGCGGAGTTTTTTCCCGACGGAAAATGGCGCGGCCATCCCATCACGTTCGTCCACGAATCGCCCGAAGTGCTGGAGACCGCCGGCGGTATCTGGCACGCGCGCGCACACCTCGGCGACAGCCCGTTCATCGTGTACAATGGCGACATCCTCAGCGACCTCCCGCTCGCACCCGCACTCGACGCACACCGCGCCGCGGGCAACGAAGTCACGCTCATCCTCCGCTCGAACGGCGGCAACACAAACGTCGCATTCGACGACGCCAGCGGGCGCATCCTCGACCTCCGCCGCACGTTGCGCCCGGAGCTCGGGCCGCGGCATCTCTTCACCGGCATCTACATCGTCGAGCCGCAATTCATCGCGCGCATCCCCGCAGCGCAGAAGCTCTCGGTCGTCCCAGTCTTCCACGAAATGATCCGCGCGGGCGCAAAGCTCGGCGGCATCGCGCTCGACGACGGCGCGTGGTGGGACCTCGGCTCGCGCTCCGAATACCTCGCCGTCCACGCTGCGCTCGCAGGAAAAGGAGCACCGTGGATTTCGCACTGTGCCGGAGTCGCCAGGACTGCGAAGATTTTAGGTGCGACCGCGATCGGCAGCGGTGCGGAAATCGGCGCGGGGGCCATGCTGCAAGACTGCATCATCTGGCAAAACGCCACCGTAGTCGCAGGCTCACGACTCAACCGCTGCATCATCGCCGACGGCGCGACCGCATCCGGCGAGCACACCGATGTGGACTTTGCAGCGCAATAACGGTTCACAGTCCCGCGCAATGTCCACCACCGTCGAGCCCATCGAGAAGGGCGGCTCTGGCCGCAAATTCTGGCGCATCCGCAACACTGGTGGCTCGTGCATCCTCATCCGCTACTCGCTCGATCGCGCCGATAACGCTGGCTACGCCGAAATCGCGCGCTTCCTCACGCGCGTCGGCGTGCGCGTGCCGGAAATCTTCCTCCACGACGCAGCCGAGGGCGTCATGGTCATGGAGGACGTGGGCGACACCGACCTCTTCGCATTCCGCGCCGCACCGTGGCCCGAGCGCCGCCGACTCTACGAACTCACCCTCGCGCAACTTGCGCTCCTGCACACCCGCGCACACCTCGCCGCGGACCGCCCTCCGCTCCAGCCGCCCTTCGACGCCGCGCTCTACGAATGGGAGCAGGACTACTTCATCGAGCATTGCCTCGGCGTACATTTCAAAATGAGCGCCGTCGAAATCACCGCGCATGTGGATCGCACGCGCCTCCGCGAAATCGCCGCGCAGCTCGCAGCCGAACCGCGCTGCCTCGTCCACCGCGATTTCCAGAGCCAGAATGTGATGATCCGCGACGGCCAGCCCGCGTTCATAGATTTCCAAGGCCTCCGCCCCGGCCTCGCGCAATACGACCTCGCCTCGCTGCTGCTCGACCCCTACGCCGGCCTCGCGTCCGCCGAACGCGACACGCTCTTCGACCACTACCTCGCGCTCGCACCCACGGCCGACCCCGCGCACTTCCGCACGCTCTACGACCTCTGCGCGATGCAACGCCTCATGCAGGCCCTCGGCGCCTACGGCAAGCTCGGCCACGCCGACGGCCGCACGCATTTCCTAACGCACATCCCCGCCGCAGTCGCCCTGCTGCGCGAAACGGTCGCGCGGATTCCCGGCATAGAGCAGCTCGTGAAACTGCTCGCCCGATTGCCAACGACGTAATCGCCGCGCGCTCCGAGCCGACGATTTTCATCTGCGCGCATCCGCGTTCATCTGCGGTTCAAAAATGGCCGCTCACCTCGCTTCGAGCGCGA
>BJFP01000623.1 GCA_014189875.1 Verrucomicrobiota bacterium
CCAGCCCGCCTGCTCGGATAATTCAGCGTCCGCCGAAACAATCCTGCATCGCAACGAAGATTCCCCTTGCTGTGCGACGCCCGCCCGCCTAGCTTCACGCCACACCAAATCGCGGGGTGGAGCAGCCCGGTAGCTCGTCAGGCTCATAACCTGAAGGTCGTAGGTTCAAATCCTACCCCCGCAACCACTTCAGGAACAGAGGGTAAGTGGTCTTTTCACAATCGGCTGACGTTGGAGTTTTTCCGGTTTACTGTCAGTTTACTGCCACTGACAGACCGTGCCCAAGTTTCCATTTCTCGTTCAACGCGGCTCCGCAACCGCCCGTACGACAACCACGGCTCGGAACATTTTTTGATCACCTGGAACGCACTGGGTCGGCACCGCCGAGAATCCCGGGCAAGTCTTGAAGCCGCCAAATTGCGCGCAGGGGAAGTCGCCACCTCCATTTCGAACGGACAAATCGAAGCCCTCGAACGGACCGGCTCCGATCGCGATTCATACGCCCACGCCGTGCGCCTCCTTATCCCGCTCAAGATGCCGTTACACGCGGCGATCCAGGAGTTCGTGGAGGCCCGCAATATCGCCAAGGGCGTCTCGTCCTTGAAACCGCGCGCGACTACGCCCAAAGGCATTCCGAGCGAATCCGCACGGGGACCGTCGCGGAAGTGTTGATCTGTGCCTTGCCCGACAAGCTCGCCGTCGAGGGCGGCAGCAATGGCGGGCTGCTCATGGGCGCATTCCACACGCAGGACCACGGCCTCGCCCGCGCCGTCATCGCGCACGTCGGCATCTGCGACATGCTGCGCGTGGATCTCGACCCGAACGGTGCGTTCAACGTCACCGAATTCGGCCCCGTGAAGGACCCCGCGCAGTTCCGCGCCCTCCGCGCGCATTCGCCGTTCCACAATGTCACCGACGGCGTGAAGTATCCCGCCGTCTTCTTCCTCGCCGGGGAAAAGGACGGCGGCGTGAACCCCTCCAATTCCCGCAAGATGAGCGCGCGCCTCCAGGCCGCCACCGCATCCGCAAATCCCATCCTCGTCCGCCTCAGCGGCGCCTCCGGCCACGGCATGGGCACCGCCCTCAGCGAAAGAATCGCCCATCAGGCGGATGTGTTCGCGTTCCTGTATAGGCAGTTGGGGATGAAGGCGGAGGCGCAACAGCGCCGGTGGAGCGCGTCGCTCGGCGTGCGCTTCTTCCGGTCGCAGGCAAGCATTGCAGTCCACGCCGAAACGCGCGCGGACCGACGCATTCTACCGCGGCGCTATTTAATCTCCACGTTGATGCCGATGAGCTTCCACGAGAAATTCTCAGCGACGTATTTGAGGGTGAAATGCACCTTGTTGGGCTCGGTGGGATAGGCTCCGACGAGGATGAGCACGCCGTCGGAATTCACCGACGGGGGTGCTTCAAAGGCGGGAGTGAGATTTTGGATCGGGGTGAGATCGAGTTCCTTCTCCACGAAAGTGCGGAAGGCTTCGGCGAGCTGTTCGGGGCTGATCTGTTTCTTCCACACGATCGAGATGCTTTTGTGGAAGTCCGCGAAGCTCTTTGCCTGGAGGCCCTTGTTGAACGTCATCAGCGAATCGAGTGCGAGCGCCTTTAGCTCGGCATCCGATGGCACGGTGCGTCCGCGATTTTCCACCGCGGCTCCGGCCCTCGGGGCGGAGAGGGAATACACGCGCTAGGTGCCGCTTTCCTTCATGAGATCCATGCGCAGCGGGATGGAGCCGCGCGTCTTGGTGGTGACGGTGCCTTCGACGTGGCCCTGATCGTTTGTGAACCCGCGGGAACTCCACGAAGCGGAGGCAAAGTCCGTGAGGCCCAGATCCTTCACGGTCTTCTCGAAGACTTCCTGGGTCTGCTGCGCGCGCAGGCTGGGCGACGTGCTCTGGTAGGCCTCGGGGATCTTGCCGCTCCCGAGCAGGGCGAGGAATTCATCGCCGGCCTTCACCACTCCGCTCGTCATGCCGAAGACGAGGGCGACAATGACGGCGATGATGGAGACGACGGAAAC
>BJFP01000624.1 GCA_014189875.1 Verrucomicrobiota bacterium
CACGAATTATTTGATCTACAAGAGATCGGCGGCCTGATCCAAGGATGGGATGAAACCCATCGAAGTGAGAAAACTGATCAGCGATCGTGTTTGGCAAACGTTGGAGCCGGCAGTCACTGCGTCCAAGCATTCCACAGCGGGAGCGCCCCCGGATCTCACGGAGCGCGAGTTTCTCGAAGCCGTCCTCTATTTGATTCGCACGGGCTGTCCGTGGCGAAAACAAAGTGACAGACTAGAATGGCACTAAGACAACGGTGAATATGGCTGAAAAGCGGTGAGGTCGACTGAAAGTTGCAAAGGCTTGCGGAGAAGTCGGATCGGTAGGGCGCATGAGATTCAAAACACCGTTCTTTTCCGCGTTTGGTCCGCTTTTGTTTGGCCGCCGTCCGCATCGTAAGTTACCCGTCATCGAGGAGGATTTCGGGCAGTTGGCGGGCGTCTTTGGAGGCCATCTGCCCAAGGGCGCGCTGGCAGCGGCAAAGTCCGGGGCCACCAGCCGCAACCGGCTGTTCACGGTGCGGGCGACCTTCTGGGCGTTTCTCTTTCAGGTGCTCTCACCGACCTGCGCGTGCCGGGAGGTGGTGCGCAAGTTTCAGGCATGGTGGCATGGGTCTGGTAAGAGTCGCAAGGCCCGGAAGGGATCCAAGGAGCAGATGTCCGCGAGCACCTCGGCTTACTGCCAGGCGCGCGCCCGGATGCCGCTGAGCGTGCTCGGAAAACTCTTCGCCATGCTGGCCGCCACGCTGGAGCGGCGCATCCTCGATCGCGAGCGATGGCTGGGGCGGCGCGTGAAGATGCTCGATGGCACCGGCCTTTCCATGCCCGACACGCGCAAGAATCAGCAGCGCTGGCCGCAGCCCAAGGGCCAGAAACCCGGCTGCGGCTTCCCGCTGCTGCGCATGGTCGGCCTTTTCTGTCTGAGCAGCGGGGCGATGCTGCGCTATGCATTTGGCAACCAGCACAATCAGGAAAATCATCTCGCCCGCGGGGTGCTCGACGGGTTGGAAAAGGATGACGTGCTGCTGGCCGATCGCGGCTTCTGCTCCTTCGGCCTCATCGGGGTGATGCTCGCGCGCGCGGTGGATTGCGTGATGCGCCTGCACCAGGCACGTCCGCGCGACTTCCGGCAAGGCAAACGCCTGGGCAAAAACGATCGCTTGGTGAGCTGGCGCAAGAGCCCATCGCGCAAGAACGACCCATGGGCCAGCGAACACGCGGCGCTTCCCGCGATGCTCTCCATCCGCCTGGTGCGCTTCCGGGTCGAGGTGCCCGGGTTCCGCACCGAGGAAATCATCCTCGCAACCACCCTGCTCGACCCGCAGAAATATCCCGCCGCAGCGCTCGCCGAACTGTATCGGGCGCGCTGGAACATCGAACTGCGCTACCGGGAAATCAAGACCACCATGGGAGCCGAGGTGTTGCGCTGCAAGAGCCCGGCGATGATCGAAAAGGAACTCTGCATGAACGCCATCGGCTACAACCTCATCCGCTGCGTCATGCAGGAAGCCGCGCAGCGGCATCATGTGGAACTCGGGCGCATGAGCTTCAAAGGCAGCCTTGACGCCATGCGGCACTTTGCCGACACCCTCCACGCCGCCACGGGAAAGCCCCGCCGTCAGACCCGGCTCTACGACGAACTGCTGGCCATCATCGCATCGGACCAACTCCCGCTGCGTCCGGACCGCAACGAACCTCGAGCGCGAAAGCGACGACCCAAGCCCTACCAATTACTGACCAAACCCAGGCACAAGATGCGGGTCGTCAGCCACAGAAACCGCTACCGCGCCGATGACTAAGGGGGCCTGTCTTAGTGCCATTCGTGCCAGACTGATAGTCGGAGAGCGGATGGGCCTCACGTCGTAAAGTGTTTGAGGTTCGCGAATTCCGTTGTGAGCGAATGCGCGATCAGGTCACCGGCATGACCTACAGCGACGGCACGCCGGCCGTCACGATGAGCTACGACGCGGCGGGGCGGCCCTTGGAAATCGGCAACGCCGTGGCGACGGAC
>BJFP01000625.1 GCA_014189875.1 Verrucomicrobiota bacterium
TCGGCGCTCGCTGGAGGTGATTTCGCTGACAAACTTATCCCTCAGCCCGATGACCATGACTTCGTGACCCTGCAGTCGCAGTTCTTCGGCGAAGCCGCTGACATAATCCCCCACTCCATCACGACCGGCTTCCAGGGAGCCGCAGAGAAAAGCGATACGCATTCGGGATCAGACGGCTAAAATCAGATGAAAAACCATGCGTTTGAGTGCCGACAACCCGCCGCACTGTCAATTGCCGGCACGACTTTGTGCGGGGACCGGATTACGCGCCCCTGCGCGTGCCCGTGCGTGCGTGCCTACGCGCGAGAGAAAGCGAAAGAGGCAAAACCGTGACAGCCCACGCCTTCCGCTTCCGCAAACTCCGCGCTAAGGTCTCCGCCAAGCCCCGATCGATTCAAAGTGCCAAATGGAGTTCGCAGGACATCGCCCGCTTTGGGCAGAAGATCACCACAGCGAGGCAAAGATAACCTACGTAGCCTAATCTGTCTTGTTACACGGCGCAAAAATGTGATTCTCCCGCGCACCCTCGATCCCACAAAGCCCCTGAAGGGATATTTCTTCGTAGGAGATCGCTTTGAAAAAACCGAATACTTGTTCGAGGTTGCGATCCTTGATTTCGACCAAGATCACCGGACGGCTCGCCGAAATCGTCTCCACGGCACCGCGTAAAACCTCAAGTTCGTGGCCTTCGACATCAATTTTGACGAATGAAACGTCCTTCAGGGAAAACGAGTCGAGAGGCCGCACATGAACTTTCTTTGTGATGTGCTCCTGCGTGTCTGGGCAGTTACCCGGGAGGAGGCTGGCCCATCCATCCAACGGGACGCCTTTCAAAACCGGTGTATACAGGATCATGTCTCGATCCTCGGAGGACAAGCCGGAGTGGACGATCTCGATCTTGTTCGATTTGTAAGCGATCAGATCAGCAGCGACACCTTCGTTGATTTCAAAAGCGTAAACCTTCGAAAAGATTCGCGCCATCCGATACGAAAACATGCCAACATTCGCGCCAACATCAATCGCGATGCCCCTCTTTTCGCAGATCGCTCTAATGTGCCGCAACTCGGGCTCAATTGAACCCGCGAACAAGTGCAGCCAGTAATTGAATGGCAAACGGGCGGACTTCGGCAAGAACGGAAAAACCAGTTTTCTACCGATTCTTATGACAAAGTCTTGGATTCTCATGGGGAATAGCTGACAGGATTAGGAATTGAGGATTTTATGGGGCGACCACACTGGGGGCAAGAATTTTTTGAGAGTCGGCCTACGTCAAAATGCGAAACTCTTGAAAGATCTTGCAGAGATCAGAAAACTACGAGGATCATGGGTTAATGATCGCATTTGTTTCGATCACCAGAGTCCGGATTCGCACGAGTCAGGCGGTTCAAGATGCGGGTTCTGTTGGTAGGGACGCTTTCTTCAGTTCCACATGGGCAATGATCATATTGAGAAGAATCGGCGGGATGAAACTGCCGAAGCTGAGCCAGAGAACACCTCTGACCGTGGAGAGATCGAGGAATTGGATTAGGATTATTTGAGTCACGATCTCCATCGGGATGCTGATCATGGCCGGGGCGATCCATGCTTTGCTATAGGTCAATGCGAACTGTGTTGCGAAAAGCGCGGCCAGCGACGAACTCAGCATCATGAGCCACACGTCATCCAGCAAATTGGCGTACTTGCCCCCAAGCACCCAAAGAAGTGGGCGAGGAAAAGCAGCGGAAAGAGCCACGAATGAGCCCGCCAGCAATGCGAAGCCGGTCGTGACCTGCCAATAGCGGCGTCGCAGGACGCTGGGATTCTGGCATCGTGCAAAACGCGGCACGACGATGCTGTTCATCACCGAAGAAAGAACGACAAAAATCATTGCAAACCGTCCGAGTGCACCAATTTCTGCGACCCGTTCCTCGCTACCAAAGATACTGATGAGCCAGACGATTATCTGGACCTGCACGCCAAAGAAGATCGTCAGCGGAGCCTGCTTC
>BJFP01000626.1 GCA_014189875.1 Verrucomicrobiota bacterium
TCTGGTGCGTGCGCTCGATCGGCCCGGCAACGAGCTGCGGGAAGAACGAGAGAAACGCCGCGAAGAGCGGGAAGTCCGCGACGGATTTTGTCTGCCCGCGATACACGTCGATCGTGTAGCTCATCGCCTGGAACGTGTAGAACGAGATGCCCACCGGCAGCAGGATATGCGGCAGAGTCCAGCCGGTCTTCCACCCGATCGCATCGAGCGCGTGAACGAGCGAGTCGGCGAAGAAATTGAAGTACTTGAAGAAGCCGAGCACGACGAGATTCGACCCGAGGCTCAGCAGCAGAAATGCGCGGCGCTGCCTGCCTTCCGGGAGCCGCCAGAGCAGGGCATACAAGCCGGTGAAAAGCACCGGCAGCGCGATGGCCGGGGTGAGATGTTCCCACGAGACGTCGCGCCCCTGGAATTGCATCGCCTTGCACACCAGCATCCACGCGGCGGGAATCGCGGTCATCCCCGCGACCTTCGTCAGCGCGACGCGCTGGCGGTTCATCGCGGTCGCCGCGAAATAATCCACAATCGTCGTCGTGAAATGCAGCGCGAGAAAACGCGCATCCCAGAATCCGTAAAACGAGTAGCTCGCCGCGAGGATGAGCCAGATCCGCCCGCGCCAAGGCAGCCGCCAATAGAGCGCAAAGACGCTCGAGAGAAGGACGGCAAATTCCCACGAGGTGAAAGACATTGTGCGCGGGGTACAGCGGCACTTGGGGTCTTGTCCATTCGCAAGATCATCGCCGCGAATCTCCCGCGCGCATCAGGATGACGCGTGCGTCGTGTAGCGAATCCGGATCACGCAGCGCGGCTCTGCTTGCCACGGGAAGCGTTGGACCCGCACGAACACGCCTCACTGCGGGAATTTCTACGCTCCGTTTGCCACCCAACGCTTGAGGCTGCCGGAATCTCTTCCGGCAGCCTCAGGGTGTTCGATGCCGTCTCGGCAATCTTGGCTTCCTACTGCAGCGGGCGACCACCGAGGTCAGCAGTGCATAGATGGCATCTTGTGCGTCGCAATCGGTGATCCAGTCCATGCCTTTGCCGTTGCCGTCAGGACTGCCGCGCAGGGCGCAGCCGTCGGTTCTTTCGATGGCTTTGTTCAAGTCATCAATAGCCTTGGAGACCTTGCCTTTCTGGAGTTGCTTCATGGCGTTCGCGAGGTGGTTGCCAAACGCATTCTGGTTCCCCGCGGTGGTCACGGAACCCGGTGGCAATGCCGCCATGATCGCGCTCGCGGCGGCGATCTGGGACTCGGCAAACGTTTCCGCGGTGGTCGCGACGAAGGAGACAGTCGCGAACGGCACGTAGATAAGCCCTCTCGGTTCGCTTGGTCCTGAGTTTTTCCCGTGTTTGACGGGGCGGTATTGATGGCGGGGTTTGGTCATCAAAGGGAAGTTCTTCGGGCGGCGTTTTCGCACTCGCGGTTCAGTGCGGTTGGGGCGGTAGGGGTTGAGGTCTTTGGCGATAAGTCCGAGCATTTCATCGTAGAGTTTCTCCCGGGCGCGAGTCCGGGCGGCGTGGATTCGGTCTGCGAAGTGTCGCATCGTGTCGAGGGTTCCTTTGTAGCTGATTTGGCCCAGCGGCACGTCGTGTCGTTGGGCGCTTTCTTGCATGATGCACCGGGTGAGGTTGTGCGCGATTGCGTTCATGCAGACTTCTTTTTCTATCATCGCAGAGCTTTTGCAGCGCGCGTTGCCGGAAAAATGGGGATTTCAATCCCCATCCCTTAGTCAACGGGAGATGCATATGAGCTGATATTCCGCTAGCCACGGGATTGGATACAATGTAGCAATATAAGGCGGCCGTGGTTTTCACCCCTCGGCGCTCACCGTCCATTCCAAAAACAAAACCCCGAAGTTCATCATGAGCACCCCCGTCCGCCCCACTGAAAAATACATCCGCGAACATTCGCCGTCCGCGGAAGACATCATCTTCACACGCCGCCAATTCCTGCTCCGTTCGGGCATGGGCTTCGGCGGCATGA
>BJFP01000627.1 GCA_014189875.1 Verrucomicrobiota bacterium
GCACGTAGATCTCCAGTCCATCCTTGAAACGGATGAAAGGAGTGTGCTGCGAAGCGGCCACCGTCCTGCCGTCCGGCGAAATACCCAGGCTGGCAATCCATTGGGTGGCCTGCCAACGCCGTCGCTCTTTGCCCGCGGGCAGATCCCACACGATGATGACGCCTTGGTCGTCCCCGGTGACCAAGGTCTTGCCGTCGGGCGTCTGCGCCAGCCCCAGCACCCACTCCGTGTGGTTGGTCAGGACGCGCAGCGGTTTTTGAACGATGAGCTTCACCTCGATGGGTGGAGGCGGAGGCGGCACCTTGTCCACCTTCTCCGTGACCCCTTTGGGCAGAAAACCGTCATTGAGCACCACGCTGCCCGGTTCACCCTGAGCGCTGGTCGCATCCCAATACCTGACCGTGCGATCGCTGCTGACGGAGATCAACGTCCGGCCGTCGGGCGTGACCAAGATCGCATTGATTTCATTGGTGTGACCAAGCAACCGCCGCACCGGATCGGGCGTCTTCCCCGCGGGCACGGCGAGATTCCAGATCAGAATTTCACCGTTCTTGCTCGACGCGGCGACCCTGTCGTTGCCGATGAACGCAAGCGAAGTGATGTAGGCCGAGTTCCACGGGAGCGTGTGGAGCACTTTGGCGTTGGCGAAATCGTTCATGATCGTGGAACTCAGGCCAGCAACTCTTCAATCGGCTCCGAACCATCTGGAGTCGCCCAGATCGGGCGGCTACCGAGGTAGTGCTTGGCGCGATGGTTGATGCCGAGGGCCTTGTAAATCGTGGCGAAGTAAGCCCCTTCACCGACCATCTTCTCCGCGACCTCAAAGCCATCGCGATCGCTCGCGCCGTAAACCTGCCCGCCCTTGATGCCGCCGCCTGCGAGAACCACCGTCCACGCCCGGCCAAAGTGATCGCGTCCGCCCTGGCCATTGATCGCCGGCGTGCGGCCGAACTCGCTCGTCCAGACGACCAGCGTGTCCTTGAGCATGCCCCGATCCTGAAGGTCCTGAAGCAGGGACGACCACGCGGGATCGAGCACGCTCAGATTGGCCTTATGAATGGGGAAATTGTCGTTGTGGCTGTCGTAGCCATCGTGGCCGATCTCGATGAACGGCACCCCCGCCTCGGCGAGTTTGACGGCCGTGAAACAGCCCCGGCCGAAGGGCGTGTTGCCATAGCGGTCGCGAGCCTTGGTCCATTCGTCGGCCACATCGAAGGCCTTGCGCGCGCGCATCAGCCGAATGGTCCGCAGTTCCGCCTCGCGATGGGACGCGAACGGCTCCGCGGGGCGCTGCCTCGCGTAGCGCTCCTCGAAGGATTTCAGCAATTCCGCACGGCGGTCCTGCACCGCCGGTGGGGCGCTGGGGTTCGCGAATCCCGGCAATTTCCCGTCGGTGCCAAGCACGAACGGCTCATACTGCGGGCCGAGATAGCCAGACCCGGCGTTGCAACCCAGTATCCCCATCTTGACGAAGCTCGGCAGATCGCTCTCGGGATTTGCGCAATACTTCGCGATCATCGCCCCGATTTCCGCATGGGGAAATTTTTCGCTCGATGGATAGCATGTGTGCATGTGGTAGCCGCCGATCCCGTGATCGACCGACTTCGTCCTCATGCTGCGGATGATCGCCAGCTTGTCGGCGTGGCGGGCCAGCTTCGGCAGGTATTCGCAGATCTGGATGCCGTCCACGTTGGTCTTGATCGGACGGAACGGTCCGCCGGTGGGACGTCCCGGCTTCATGTCAAACGTGTCAATCTGGCTGGCGCCGCCCTCCATGTAGAGCATGATGCAGCGCTTGCCGGAACGCTTCGCTTCCGCGGCGATGGTCTGGGAATGGAACAAGGCGCCCCAATTGGCCACGGCCACTCCGCCGGCCGTGACGAGCGTGCTCTTGAGCATGCTGCGGCGGCTGAGGTGATGTTGCTGATGGAGATCTTGAATCATAGGGGTTTGGACTGGAATGTGTTTCGGGCGGTCACTT
>BJFP01000628.1 GCA_014189875.1 Verrucomicrobiota bacterium
TCCCCTGTGTAATCCGCGAACGGGGCCGTGGCATGCTTGCGGTCATACAGGTCGGCATCGCTGAGCCAGCCGTCCTCCCGCTTGATCGGCATGACCGTCACCGGTCCGCCCCCTGGCGGCAGTGTCCCGGGCAGCCGGTAATGAGCGATCTTCCTGATGAAGAGCGCGATGCAAGCGGAGGTCTCGACAGAATCATGAAAATGATCGCCGCCGGGCTCGACGAGCAGCGCGGCAAGGTGGTTCGGATCGAGTTGCTGAAGCTTCTGCATATCTTCGCGATTGAAATAGATCAGCGTCTCCCGTCCGAACTCGGGGCGATTTCCCCCTCTGGGTCCGTGCGTTTCAAACTGCCCGTTGACGGCCAGGAAAGGCACGCCCGCAAGCGACCCACTTGGCGGATAGTGCACCGTCTGAAATAGATTGCCGCTGCGCACATGGATGATGCCGCCGACACGCGCAGGCTGCCAGTAGGCGACGTTGCGGCAGAACATGCCGCCCGTCGAGTGCCCCATGGTGATCCATGGAACCCGTTTGATTTCCGGATGGCCGGTCAGATCGGCGATCCCGTCGATCGTTTTCAGAAGGCGGGCGGCATCCGTCGCGCCCTCCTCCCAATAATGGAAGAGCTTCGAGATGTGCGGCAAAAAGTAGATGATGCCAATGTCGTTGTCGGCGCATGCCTTTCGGATCTCCGGATCGAGGGCGAGTTCCAGTTCGATCCCTATCTTGCCTCCAATCAGCAACCCTCGCAGGGTTTTCGAAGCCGGTGGCAGCCAGACGAATGCGGTCCCTGTTTCGGCCTTGCCGTCGGCCTGCTTCGTGCCCGTCTCAAACGCAGTCTGATACTGCCACTTCGCGGCCAGGGCGGGACGCGAAGCGGCACCCAGCACGAGGGCGAGAAGGGCGTATCGCAAGAGTGACTTCATCAAGTCAGCACAATTACGATCCTGCACCTTGCGCATACATTTTACCGACAAGGAATTGGGCCTTATCGCTTCCTTGGGCGGCTGCTTTTTGGAACCACTCAAAGGCTCTGGCCTCGTCCTTGGGTAAGCCTTCACGCGTGCCGTAATTCACGCCGAGATTGAACTGCGCGATTGCGTCCCCGCCAGCAGGGGTCTTTTCGAGTGGCTCGCGCTCGGCGGAGGGCTTCTCGCACACGAAGAGCAGCACGCAAGACAGGAGGAACATCGTCTTTCTCATTTTTTGAAACGTATCGCGCACGGAATTACCAGCGCAAGCACTTCACAAGTTACCTGAAGATGGGACGCATGACTCAGGACGAGGAGATGGGAAATAGGGGGCACCGTTCCGTAGCGGCGCAGGGCGGCATTATCGTCGGTATCCCGTTGGCAGGGTTACCCGCCTTTCGCGAGGTCGAGGAAGACGATGGTGGAGGGATTGCCGAGCGGCGTGAAATGGCCGGTGAACGCGAGGCCGCCGGTCTTCCGATCCACGCGGAAGGCCGCGATGGTGTCGTGCAGCCGGTTGCCCGCATTGATCGGGGGTGATGTTGTGAGTGTGGGATGCGGGACGGGTTTCAGTGCTGGAAAAATGTACGCGATTTTCTTCGCGCGGATTCAATCTTCGCGCTGAATCTTCGGTGCGATTTGCAGGCACTGGAGCGCGCCGCCTTGGTGCCAGCCAGCGTCATTGCGCAGGATTGCGCGCAGGGTCTTCGGCGGTTTTCCGCCGGCGTAGGTCTCGGCCTTTGTGAGTGTGATTGTGAGGCTGCCGTCGTCGTGAAGCCGGATGAGCTGCGGCTTGTCCGTGTCGAACCAGCCGTCCTCGGTGAAGGCGATGATCCGATCCGCTTCACGCTGGCTTTTCGCGCGGCGGGCCTTGGCGGAAGCGGGCTTGATCGTCAGCGTGATGGTCCGATCTTTTTCAACGGCGGAGGCGCTCCACTCGTCGCTGGGCCGTTCTGCGCGGGCGCGTTCTTCGTCGAGCAGCTTGTGCCATTTTGGACTGAGCGCGGA
>BJFP01000629.1 GCA_014189875.1 Verrucomicrobiota bacterium
GCACCACCGTCGCGCACCTCGTCTTCACGTCCGCGGACAAAAAGGCTCGGGCCACGTTTTCGATCACGAGTTCCGAACGGTCGCGGTGGCTGGCCTTCGGCGCGGAGAAGCCGCTACCATTCGTCATGGGTACGGGGTGGGAAAATTTCTGGCGCTGAGCCGGAAACCAGGGGCCTTCCGCCTGTCACGCACTTTGCGACGCTGGAGGCGTCACGGAAATCAGCCGCTGCCCGAGCTGGATGAAAAGGCGCTGGCTGCGATGCTGGCGACCGACGACGACAAAGCCGCCAGGTTCATCTACATGCTGCGCTCCCTGAGTGAACATCCCGACATCAAAGCCGTCCCGAATCTCTAGCAGCCCGTCGGAGTTAGAAGCCGAATTATTTCCCGGGATATTTTGAACAAAAGCGGGCTGGAGCGATCTGAAGTGGATGGCCGCCCGCTTCGTCAACATCGACCACGACACCCCCATGCTCCTGCCGCCGGATTTGCGCGACTGGGTGCCGGAGGATCATCTCGTTCACTTCATCATGGAGGCGGTGGGGCTGCTGGACTTGGGCACGGCGCGCGTCAACCACCGGGGCACGGGCAGCGAACAATATCCGCCCGGGATGATGCTCGGGCTGCTCATCTACTGCTATGCCACAGGCACCTTCGGCAGCCGGCGCATCGAGCGGCTCACCCATGAGAACGTCGCGGTGCGGTTGCTGTGCGCGGATCGGCATCCGGATCACGACAGCATCTGCACGTTCCGCAGGGAAAACCGCGCGCTGCTTGAAAGCGGCTTTCATCAGGTGCTCGAAGTCGCGGCGCGCGTGCGCGTCCTGCGCGTGGGCGATGTCACCCTCGCGCTGGACGGGACAAAAAGCCGCGCGGACGCGAGCCCAAGCCACCGCAGGAAGGGCCGGGAGCGCAGGAGCATTACAACTTCACCGACCCCGAGAGTCGCGTGATGAAGACCGCGGACGGCTTCGCACAAACCTACAACGCACAAGCCGCGGTGGAGATCGAGAGCCGGCTGGTGGTCAGCGCAGCGGTGACCGACGCGCCCAACGACAAGGAACAGCTCGTGCCCACTCTGGGCTGCGTGAGCCCCGTGGTAAAAAGCATCGGCGCGGTGCTCGTGGACAGCGGATTTTACAGCGAGGCAGCCGTCGCCGCCGCCGAGCAAAGCCGCGAGGGCGCACCCGCGCCAAAGATCTACGCCGCCACCGGACGGCAACCCCACGGACGCACCATCGCGCAACTCGAAGCCCGCACCGACCCGCCCGCCCCCGGCGCGGACGCCAGCGCCAAACAAATCATGGCCCACCGGCTGGCCACGCAAGCCGGACGGAAACTTTACGCGCAACGCAAACAAACCATCGAGCCCGTGTTCGGAATCATCAAAGCGGCGATGGGGTTCCGGCGCTTCAGCCTGCGCGGCCTCTCCAAAGTGCGTCTCGAATGGACGCTGGTGACGCTGGCCTACAACCTCAAACACCTCTTCCACATGCGCACCAGGCTGGCCGCAGCGTAACAACGCCCCGGAGCACCATCATCGGCTGGCAGAAATCGCATTCCGCAGCGCCCGGAGAGCGAGCAACGCCCATTTGCGATGGGATCGGCGTTGGTGTTTCCCATCACCGTGACTTTTATACCGCCTCCTCCTAATGTGCTCCGGCGTCACATTCTGAACCGCACACCCTGGCGGGCTGAAGCCCGGGACTACTTTGGTGCCGCGAGCATCCGCACGCGCTGGTCGCTGAGCGGGAGTTTCATCGTGAGAGCGAGGCCTTTTCCGGAGTCGTTCAGCAGCTCGATCTCGCCGCCGTGCTCGCGCACGATGCGGCGCACGATGAGCAGTCCGAGGCCGCTGCCTGCGGCCTTGGTCGTGAAGTAAGGCTCGAAAATTTTGCTCATCTCGGCCTCGGGGATTCCGCCGCCGGTGTCGGCGAATTTGATGCTCACAAAGCGGTCGTCCATGTCCGTGC
>BJFP01000630.1 GCA_014189875.1 Verrucomicrobiota bacterium
ACGGTGCGTGGATAGAGTCCGCCCCTCATTTTAACGAACAATTAAGAACCTATGCCTGCTGCATTCCCGAAGATTAAAGCCATCCGCTACGAAGGCGCTGACTCGAAGAACCCGCTCGCCTTCAAACATTACAACCCCGACGAGATCGTCGAGGGCAAGTCCATGAAGGACCAGCTCCGCTTCTCTGCCGTCTATTGGCACACGATGCGCGGCATGGGCTCGGACATGTTCGGCGTCGGCACGATGCAACGCCCGTGGGAAGACGGCACCAATTCCGTCAAGATGGCGCTCAAGCGCGTGCCCGTGATGTTCGAGTTCTGCCAGAAGCTGGGCGTGCCGTATTACGCCTTCCATGATCGCGATGTCGCGCCCGAGGGCCGCAATCTCGGGGAGTCGAACAAGAACCTTGATGTCGTCGCGAAGGAGCTGAAGAAGTTCCAGAAGGACACCGGCATCAAGCTGCTCTGGGGCACGGCCTGTCTGTTCGTTAATCCGCGTTTCATGCACGGCGCGGCGACCAGCCCGAACGCCGATGTGTTTGCCTACGCTGCGGCGCAGGTGAAGAAGGCGCTCGAAGTGACGCATGATCTCAAGGGCGAAGGTTACACGTTCTGGGGCGGGCGCGAAGGTTACTCGACGTTGCTCAACACGAACATGAAGCGCGAGCTGGATCATCTCGCTGCGTTCCTGCACATGGCCGTGGAGCACAAGAAGAAGATCGGGTTCACGGGCCAGTTCTACATCGAGCCCAAGCCGAAGGAACCGACCAAGCATCAGTATGATTCCGACGCCGCCGCGTGCCTGAACTTCCTCCGCGAATACAAGCTGACGGATCATCTTCAGCTCAATCTGGAGACGAACCATGCCACGCTGGCCGGCCATTCCATGCAGCACGAGATGGAAGTCGCCGCCGCTGCGGGCGCTCTCGGTTCCATCGACGCGAACACGGGCGACCTGCTCCTGGGCTG
Source organism: Verrucomicrobiota bacterium (assembly GCA_014189875.1). Taxonomy (GTDB): domain Bacteria; phylum Verrucomicrobiota; class Verrucomicrobiia; order Chthoniobacterales; family Chthoniobacteraceae; genus SXWH01. The sequence continues at coordinate 969 of BJFP01000630.1, forward strand.
GGACACCGACCAGTTCCCGACGGACATTTATCTCACGACGCAGTGCATGTTGGTGTTGCTGAAGGCCGGTGGATTCAAGACCGGCGGCACGAACTTCGACGCGAAGGTGCGCCGCGAAAGCTTCGACCCGGTGGATTTGTTCCACGCACACATCGGCGGCATGGACGCCTTCGCGCGCGGCCTGAAGATCGCCGCTGCCATCCGCAAGGACGGACGTCTCGACGCCTTCGTGAAGCAACGTTACAGCAGCTACGACTCGGGCATCGGTCAGCAGATCGAGAAGCGCAAGGTCGGCTTCAAAGAACTGTCCGATTACGCGCTGAAGATGGGCGAAGTGAAGACCAACCAGAGCGGTCGCCAGGAATTCCTCGAGAACCTGATCAACGACTTCATCTGATCGGCAGTCCGGCTTTCAAAATACGAAGGGCGCACGAGAACCGTGCGCCCTTTTGCTTTTCCTGCCGGGTGCCAGCGATGGCGTTCCGGGCCTTTAACTGGCTGGAATCCGTGCTCCGGGGACCTATCAATTTCGGCGCCCGGGTTAATGTGCTGGATTTTGCCATCCGACTCTGTAGGGTTTTCTCATTCCACTCGGTCAACGGACGTTCCGACAGCTCTTTAGTAACGCGCATCCGTGCCGTTGGGTATTCGGACTGGCTCAACTTGATGATGTATATGAAAAAGATACTGCTCTCCCTCCCCCTCCTCGCCATCTGTGCCGTGCAGCAAGTCCGCGCGGACGCAGCCGTGACTTTCAATGAAGTCATGTACCATCCCGCATCCAACGAGACCGCGATGGAATGGGTGGAGCTGCGCAACCTGCTCGCGGTGGACATCGACATGTCCGACTGGTCCATCCGCGGCACGATTAATTACACGTTCCCCTCGAACACGATCATTCGCGGGCGCAGCCACCTTGTCGTGGCCATCTCGCCAGCGACGCTGATGGCGGGCACGGGATTGACCGGAGTGCTTGGGCCTTTCACCAGCCGGCTCGACAAC
>BJFP01000631.1 GCA_014189875.1 Verrucomicrobiota bacterium
CGCTCGAAAGGCTGCCCGGCGCGGACATCCATGCCAACCACCAGGAAAGAGAAAAAGAAACCAATGGCGACGACGATGTTCGCACTAAAAAACAAAAAACAACCAACGGCAACCAAAATATTCAATGGCAGGACAGAGGAAAAGAGGTAATAGAGGAGGTGGTTTTGCCGGAGGAATTGGTCGAGCCGTTCACACCACGCGCGCTGGCGGGCGGAGTCCGGTGTGAGCACGAGGACGTGCTGGCCGCGCACGAACGCGGCGAACAGCGCGCAAGCTTGCAGCAGAAATGTGCGTCCGCTGCCGTGCTCACCCTCGATGATGAGGTCACCGTTTTGCTCCGTTCCGGTGACGCCGGGTGGCGCCTCGCGCAGGCCGACCATTTCTTCGTAGCCTTGGATGAAGCGCAGCAGTGCGTCGCGCTGATCGGTGGTGGGGTTGTGTCCGCAGAAAATGAACTGCCACGCGGGATCGGGATCGAGATCGGAGACTTCGTGCGCGATGATGGGCTGGGGCTCGGCGCGGGCGACGGCGACGCCTTCGGGCAAATTTGCGAGGATCTCCGCGAGCCACGCCGGCGGAGTTTCGGAACTTGGCGCGGGTGGCGGTTTGCGAACGGCGCGCGGCTTGAAGATGCCGGTGAGAAATGTGCCAAGCCGTCGGAAGAACGAGGGTTTCGCTGGCACCACCTCCGGGGGCGTTTCCTGCTCGTCGTCTGCATACTTGATAGGCCGTCGCCATACGCGCCACGCGACGAAGAGCATGAAACTGAGCGGGAGGAGCGTGACGACGCCGAGGAAGAGCTGGCCAAGGCGCGCGTAGAAAGGGATGGCCTGCCCAAGGAACGAGGCAACTGCGCCTTTGTTCCAGATCTTCGCAAGATCGTGGATGAGCGTGAGGGCGAGAACGCCCATTGCGAGCGAGGCGAGGACGATGAGCCAGTCGCGGCGCTCGGTTTTATCGGGGCTGCGGCCGAGGTACGACATCGCGGCCATGAGAGCAAACGGGGGGAGGACGGCCATGAGCGTGCTGAGGAGACGGACCCACGGCGGGAGAAAGGCACAGTAGAAAAGGCTGATGGGAATCGCCGCGCCGACGATGAGGCCGACGAACAGGATCAGCGGGTCGAGCGGCCAGTGATCTGCGTTGCTGCCGGCCTGGCCGAGCTTGGTGCGCTGGAGTTCGCCCCATCGCGCGACGAGAGCGAAGGTCACATTTGCGGCGGCAAAGAACGCCCATACCGCCGCGCCGATCACGAGCCAGCGGCCCGATGATTGGAGCAGGCTGAAGAAGTTATCGAGCCGGAAAAAGAGGCCGAGCACCACAAACACCATCACCGCGATGAACGGCAGCGAGTAAAGCCACTGCCAGAACCGGCGCTGCTTTTCCCGCCAGTGTGGATGCGATGAAAGCCAGCCGAGCACTTCGTCGCGGAATTCAATTCTGGTTGGGACTTCACGCATTTGCAGCCTCTCGGTTTCGGATTTGGACATGGCCGTCGCCAGCGAGTTTGATTGCACTTTCCTCGAACACGTAGCCAAAGATCGCACTGGCGAACGCGCCGCGGAGCGGCTCGCAGCCCGCACCCGCGGTGATGGCGCGGAGCGGCTCGATGCAGCGCGGGTGAAAATAAAACGTGCGGTGAAACTCGGCACCCTCGGGCATCACGCAGCTCGCGAAGTGTGCGAAGCCGGTGTCACGCAGGTTGCGCCGCGAGAATTCCGCCTCAAGATGATCGGCGAGCGCGCGGGGCTGGTAGAGATCAAGGCGGCGGCCAGCGAGATGCCGGTGGATGTCAGCATTGAGTTTTTCGCGGAAGTCCTCAATGAGCACGATTAGTCGTCCGGCGGGGAAGTTGCCACGGTAGCGCGGATCATGGCGGATGGTGAACGCGAGCCACTGCTCGCGGAAACCGTTGACTGCGGCTTCGAGCAGAGCGTCAAATTCCGGCCCACCGACAACGGGGCACG
>BJFP01000632.1 GCA_014189875.1 Verrucomicrobiota bacterium
CATCCCCACGCTCATGCAGGAAACCGCGCAGGTGAACGGCGTCACGCCAAAAACCATCGAAGAAAAAATTGACGAGCTCGCCGCGCTGCCGTCCGTCACGCTCTCCGCAGACGAAGTCGCACAGATGTTTGAAATCGGAAACAACAAAGGCTGCATGGAACTCAAGGGCGGCAACCCCGGCCACACCGGCGAACCGCTCCCCGACCGCTGGCCGCTGAACGACGAACTGCTCGAAATCGCCACGCGCTGGAAAATCGAGCCCGCGCGCGACCTCGCCTGCACGCACGGCAAGGTCGCATAGCCGCCCTCTGCAATCTTACATCGCAAGACTTCTTTTCGCCGGCGTTCGTGTTCACCACGCGCCTGTCTTGCGAGCGACGCGAGCTCATGTTGCAGGGACGCCTGAATTACAATCACGCGCAACGAAATCTACTCGCATCAAACCTGCTCCCTTCACCGAATTTCGGTCGGCTGATAAATTCATCATCCCGTTTGTGTGACAACTTTTAAATCTCCCATTCGTCCGAGCGACGGACGCATGACACCTGCGATACACTCAGAAAAATCAGCCCAAAACGCACGCCGCAAGCGTGAAGGCTTCCGGGTGACGGACATAAGTCGTATGTTACACTCCGCCATCGGTTAAGAAAAACACGCAACGAACGGAAAAGCATTTGCACGAATCCTGATTCGGACCGAAGAAAGCGACCGGCAATACCTCCGTGCCCCCCAAAATTCCCACTTTACAGCGACTAAACCGGACGTTAATTATGATCACTTTGAAGAAAACCGCCCCAGACTTCCGCGTGAGTTTTGTTGTCATGCTTTTCAGCATGCTCATGTTCTGCGTTCCCAAGACTGATGCCGCGATCGTGGACGGCGATTTTGAGACCGACATCGTTGCCGGAAATCCTGCGACTTCACCCCTGCCGTCTTGGTCGCCAACAAATGCACTTTATGGCACCAGTTCGGATTTTGGCACCACCGTCCTGGGAATCGATCCTGCCTTCTATAATAGCGTCTTCAGTTCGGTGGCCAGCGACGGCACGCCGGGCGGTTCCATTTCTGCGGTGTTCGCCACGGCACCAGTCGGAAACACAATCTCCATGGCAAGCATCTCGCAGGATGTGGCCACCACGTCTGGCAAGTTTTACGACATCCGCCTCTGGGTCGCGAACCTGCCCACGGGCAACGGCGCGGAGCCGGATCTTGGCGCACGCGAGAATCTCTTCTCGTTAAATTGGAACGGAGCGCCAATCGCTCTCTCGCTTTGGAATGCGAACTTCGCCGCGCCGAACCCGTCCAATCCTACCGAACTCTCCAATGCGCCTGCCGGTGCCTATGTCCTGACCGCAACAGGAGGATGGACGCTCTTGCGCATCACGAACCAACCGGCGAGCACTGGGGCGACAACAGACCTCACGATCTCCGCACAGAACAACAACTTGGCGACCGCAGTGGATGCTGTGGAAGTCACGGAAACTCCGGAGCCCTCCAGCATCGTTCTTCTCGCAGCGGGCGCGGCACTCGCCGGTCTGCGGCGCAGGCGTCAGCAGCGCGCTGCGTAGCCGCGTTCGCGGCGCAGACACTGCTGTCTGCGAACACCTCCGTTCGGATTACCTCGCGACTCAAACGCCCTCGGTGATTTTTGATCCGCTGCTAAGGAGACGCTGAATCATGTGGCAACGGAGTGCATGCGGAACACAGCCGTCCCGGCCGTCCCGGCTGTGATGGCAAGCGGGCGTCCCGCCTGCTTGGGCGCGCGGAGCGGCAGGCAGGACCCCTGCGATCCGGTTTCATCAGCGGTTCCCTAGCCGAGCAGCGCCCGGATCTCAGACTCCCGCGCGCGATGCGCGCTGTCTCCAATCACCGGCACGCCCGTGATCCCCGCCGGAAGATCCGGAAGCTGGATCCACGAGCGGCATCCGCCAAACTTCGGAGAATCGGGAAACACAAACGGC
>BJFP01000633.1 GCA_014189875.1 Verrucomicrobiota bacterium
AGATCCAGCTCGGACTTCAGGTCCTGGAACGTCCACGAGGGACGCGCGGCGAGCAGGGTCATGATGCCGAGGCGTCCTTTCTCATGGATGAGCTTGTCGAGTTTGTCGAAGTCGAACATCGGTTCACAGCGTGCTGCCGGAGTCGCTTTGCGATGCAGTGCGAGGCCACGTGAATGCGGCGTAGAGAAGGTGGAATCCGCCGAAGGTCGCAGCCATCAGGAGATTCGGATCGGTCACGACGGCAGTCTCGCCTCGCAGAAAAAACGCGACGAATCCGGCGAGCAGGAAAACCCATCCGAGGCGCGGGATCGAGCGCGGTGCAAAGGGTGCGGTGGCGAGCAGTGCGAGGCTGTAAAAAATCATCCACACGAGCGGCAAGAAAAATGGCGTCCTCTCCCTGAGCAGGAACGTGACGAAGCCGCCAACGAGCATTGGCGGCGCGAGGCACTTTAGCGCCTGTTTCATGCCTGCGGAGATGAACGGTTCGCCGCGCCGGCGCGCATCACGCCAGAGGAACCAGGTGTTTGCCGCGCACGTCACCGCGAGCACGCCGAGCCACCCACACATGAAAAGCCACGATCCCGTCTCGCCATCCAGCACGGTGGAACGGGGCAGCGAGCGCCAGTAAGAATGCAAGCTCAAGCCAAACACGATGGAGCATAGCCCGCCGATGAGTGCCGTCGGCGCGGAGATGGCGCGGTAGATCGTCGCCTTCTCCATGAGCGAGCGGATGATTCGGAGGTGTTCCTCGGCTTCTGAGCGGGTCGGCATAAGAGGAGCTTTGTTGGGCAAAGCTAAGACTGCAAGGGAAATCTTTGCGCAACGGTTCCGTCGCCCTTTCATCGGATGCAGCGTGTCGGGGTGGGTCGCCGGAAAATCGCGCTTTGCACAGATGGATTCGGCGGACAGGCTCGTGCGCATCAACTCGCGCGCATGAATCTCCCTGTGACTGAAATTCACCCCGGACGATCGCACGGATGCAGCCGCGGAGCGCGCGTGGTGGCGCATGAGAAGACCAGCGGAGCAACTGCGCGCGCGTCATGCTTCCGATGAGCGGGGATGATTCTGCAAACTTTTCGCAGGGCGAAACCTTCCCGGTGAAGGGCCGCGTGTGGGCCGTGCTGCTGCTCGGCTTTTGCTGCTGGCACGCGGCTTTCCTGATCGCGTCCATCGTGCCGAGACAGACGGCATCCGGGAAGAAGGGGAGCCCTGCGCTGAATCTCTACCGGATTTTCGTCAGCGGAGATCAGCAGTGGAACATGTTCGAGACGATCCCGCTGCTGCACTCGTTCGATGTTCGAATCGAGGTGGACAGCGGGCGGGGTGGCCGGGCCACGGTCGGCAGCGTGCTGCCGGGATTCGCGCCGTATCCGCAGCCGGAATTCTCGCGCTATTATGTGATGTTTCACCGGATGCTGCTGAACTCCACGTCGCCCTCGTTTTTCGAGGCGTACCTGCGCAAGACGGACGAACTGCTGAGGGCGCGGCACGGCGGTTCGAGCACCGGGCGCTGGGCGCTGGTGGTTGATATGGAGTGGACGAGGACTTTGATCCACAGCCGTGGCGATGGCGTGCTGTATGTGCCGGCCACACGATCCTTCGATGCCGCGAACCCACGCGGAGTATCCCCGTAGCCGATCCGATGCCGCCGATTTCAGAATGGCTCCAGTTCCCTGCGCGCGTGTTTTTCAGGCGCGAGGATGAGCGCATCTACGCGGTGATGCGCATTGGCTTCGCCTTCGTCGCGCTGCTGAATCTGATCTCCCTGTGGCCGGACCGTCATGTCTTTTTTTCCGACGCCGGGATGTTCGACCCGGGCGTGGCGCGGGCGCAGGCGGACCCCGTGTATTTTTCCATCTTTGCGTTCGCGGGGAGCGGCGCGGCGGTGACGTGCTGCATGGCCGTGACGGCGCTCGCGCTCGTGATGCTGCTATTGGGAATCGCCACGCGGGTC
>BJFP01000634.1 GCA_014189875.1 Verrucomicrobiota bacterium
CGCGCAGCAGGCCGTGCCGTTGATGACTGATGGCGGCGTGCTCATCGGGCTTTCCAGCCTCGGTTCGCTGCGCGCGATCCCACACTACTCGTTCATCGGCGCATCGAAGGCCGCGCTCGAATCGCTCGCCCGCGCGCTCGCGCAGGAGCTCGGCTCGCGCCGCATCCGCGTGAACATCGTCAGCGCCGGGGTCGTGGACACGGACGCGCTCAAACATTTCCCAAACCGCGAGGAACTCCTCGCCGAGTCGCTGCGCCGCACGCCGCTGCAGGAGCTGCTCACGCCCGCGCACGTCGCGGATGCCGTGTATCTCCTCTGCCAGCCCGAGGCGGCGCTCATCACCGGCCACACGCTCGTCGTGGACGGCGGCTACTGCATTTCCGGATGAAAGTGACGCAGCGAGTTTTGGTCGCGCAAAGCCGCAAAGACGCAAAGGACTGTTCACTGCTTTGCGCCTTTGCGCCTTTGCGCGAGTCATCCGGGGGTTGCTCTCAGCACGAGTTTTTCAAATGACCGCTCCATCGCTCGTAGATTCAGGCCTCGCCGGTGGCGTGGCGATTGTCACCGGCGGCAGCCGCGGCATCGGGCGCGCGATCGTCGAGACGCTCGCGGCTGCGGGAATGGAGGTCATTTTCACCTACCTCGGAAATGCGGCAGCCGCAGACGAAACCGTCGCCGCCATCACCGCCGCGCTGCCCGATGCGAAAATCTCCGCGAAGGCCGTGGACGTGCGCGACTCGGCGGCGTGCCAGGCATTCGTCGAGGAAACCGAAACGCGCACCGAGCGCCTCGATGTGCTCGTGAACAATGCGGGCGTCATCCGCGACGGCCTGCTCGGCATGTTGAGCGACGACGATATCCGCACCGTGCTCGCGACGAACGTCGAGGGCGCGTTCAACATGTGCCGCTCGGTGCTGCCTTTCATGATGAGCAAACGCCGCGGGCGCATCATCAACATCAGCTCCGTCTCCGGCGAAAAGGGCGGGCGTGGCCAGACGAATTACGCCGCGAGCAAGGGCGCCATCAACGCGATGACCCGCTCGCTTGCGTGCGAGGTCGCCTCGCGCAACATCCGCGTGAACGCCGTTGCGCCGGGCGTCATCGACACCGAAATGTCGAAGACCGTCCGCGAACTCGCCGGCGACCAGATCACCGCGCGCATCCTGCTGAAACGCATTGGCAAGCCCGAGGACATCGCGCACGCTGTGTGGTTTCTTGCCTCGCGCTATTCCGACTATATCACCGGCCAAGTCCTGTCCGTGGACGGTGGATTCAAGATGGAGTGACGATGCATCCTCTTACTCTTATTCCTAATCATATTCTTACTTCCTTCTGCGTGAGCGATCCCATCTTCCAAAATGAACCGCATCCTGCGGAAACGCACCGGCGTGCATCTGGGGAGCGCGTGCGCCCCGCGCGCCGTGCCGTGCGCCCTCGCGCGGCACATCGGGAGTCAGCTTGTGAACGGATTGCCTTGGGTGTCCGGGTGTTTTCCGCGGGGCGCGGAAAACGGCAGGCGGGGCGCCCGCGCTCCCCGATGCACGCCGTCCCGCTTCTCGCCGTGCATTTCCATCAGGACAGTGTCATCGGGAAAGGGATTACGAATAAGAATAAGAATAAGAGCCCGCTGTCGCGCCACACACAGACACAGACCCAAAATTTATGAGCAACACCAACATCACCAACGAAGAAATCTCGGCCATCCTCCCGAAGGTCGCCGACACCATCGCCGACGCCCTCGGCTGCGACGCAGTGAATGTGAAGCCCGACTCCTCGCTCATCGGCGACCTCGGCGCGGAGTCCATTGATTTCCTCGACATCGTCTTCCGCCTCGAGCGCGCGTTCAAAGTAAAGATCCCGCGCGGCAAGATCATCGAAGACGCCCGCGGCACCCTGTCCGAATCCGAATTTGAGAGCGGCGGCACGCTCACGCCCGCCGGCGA
>BJFP01000635.1 GCA_014189875.1 Verrucomicrobiota bacterium
AGCGCGCGTTTTCCGGCAAACCTCCGGCGATGGCCCCCGGCCCCGTGACCCAATAAGCGAGCACATCCGGCCGGGCCAGTTCGCGGAACGTGAACTCCCCCGCCCTCGCCCCGGCGGCCGCACGGCGCAGTGTGGTGAGAACGCGCCGGTCCGTCCAAAGGTCGCTCCTGACCCAGACGACGGGGCCGAGGCCGCTCGTCTGGCCGATGAGTTCGGACGGCACGGTCGCGGCCACTGGAACAGGTTTGCGCGCCGCGAGTCCGGCAGCGAAGGCCACCGGCAGCAAGACGCCCAGCGTGCAAACCACAGCGCGATGGCGTTGGCGAAGCGGGCGAATCATGGTTGCGCCGCCTTTCGCGCCGCGCGGCGATGCGGGCTGTTTTCTCCCGGCGGCTCATGGAGTCCTTTCATCCAACGCCACGCCAGCAGCGGCCAGAGAAACATCGTTCCTGGAATGATGAGCAGGCGGAAACCCCAGCTCCCGCCCACCGCTTGCGGGTCAACCCTCCCGACCCCAATCCATGCGAACGGAAGGGCGAAGGCCACTCCGCAGAGCAGGTAAATTCCGCAGGCGGCAAGCAATGTCTCGAACATCATGCGTCCATTGGTCGCGGGAATCTTCCGAACCTTACAACGCTTCTGGCAGGCCCGGCGAAAGACTTCGCATTTCCTCGTCCAGAATCTTTGTAAGGAGAGATCTCCCAACCCGGCCAACCGTCCGAGAAGCAACTTTTCTTTTGGGATGGAGATCGTCCGCCGCGCCACGCTCCGCGTGTCGCTGAGCTTGGGGTCGTTAGCCGTTGCTACGTTTTCCGCAGAACCAGCGAACAAAAAACCACCGAACTCGCAACTATCCAATTATGACCACCACCAAAAAAATCGCCCTTGTGACCGGAGCGAGCAAAGGCATCGGCTTTGAGATTTGCCGTCAACTCGCCAAGCTCGGATTCACCGTTCTTCTTGGTTCCCACGAGACTTCTCGTGGCACAGAAGCGGCCAAGAGGCTTCAGGACGAGGGACTCGATGTGCACCCAGTCCAAGTGGATATGGACGATGCCACCCCCTTCGGAAGGCTCCATGATTTGATTACTACTGACTACGGACGTCTGGATGTTTTGGTCAACAATGCTGGCTTCGCCAGAGCACGAACTACTTCGATGTCGGCGTCTTCTCCTTTGAAAGCGGTGAATCAATATCGATGACCGCCAGTTGAGTAGCATCTCCCTTGAATACATTCTCCGGCATGCTCGTGCTTGCAGCGTTCGGCATGGTTGGAATTTATCCAGCGCCCGTACTATTGGCGAGATTTCTGCGCCCTTACAGGGGTTGGCAATTTTGTGGACGGATGACCCAGGGCGTCGCTCGCAAACCCGCTTTGCTGCGGGCGATGTTCTTTCGGGCTTCCAGCCCGCTGAGTCAGTGAGCCATCCAAGAATCCAAACGATATTCTGCTCCAATGCCTAGAGTTGCCATCCTGCAAGATATTCGTGGTCCACCATTTATGGCGTCACCGCGCGATAGAACCGCCCAGTGGACGGAGAATCGGTGTCGCGGAAAAGGACTGGAATGTTCGTGCCGGAGAGGGTGCGGAGGGTGGTCCAGTCGGTGAGGTTGGTGGAGCCTTGCACGCGGTAGCTGCGGCCACGCTGGGTTTGCAGAGTAAACTCGAAGTCGGAACCGGTGCGATGAGCCGCGCTGAGTTGTGGCGCTAGCGCTGGCGTTTGCACGGTGTTGATGATGGCGCGGAAGCCGGCGAGTTCCTGATTGAAGTCGGCGTCGCCGCAGCCGAGGTGGTTCACGAGCAGTTGCCACGGCTGGTGTGTGGGTGAATTTGTCACGCCGTTGATGACGGCAAAGCTCGGCTGGCCGGAGTTCTGGAACAGAAAGCGCACGCGGTTGGTGCCGAGGCCGGGACCGTAGTCGTTGACCACAGGAGTGA
>BJFP01000636.1 GCA_014189875.1 Verrucomicrobiota bacterium
CGTTGGCGTGGCCCAGACGGGACTCGGTGCGCTCGAAAGGCCGGGCCTGGAGCACGTGGGAGCGCTCGGCCTGCATGGCCTCGTTGACGAGCAGGCGCAGGCCTTCGGCAAAGCCATCGGAGCCTTCGTCATTGAGGAGTTGCAGCACGGATTGGAGGAGTTGAGGATGAGTGAGGTGGGGCATGTGTGGTTTGGATGTTGGTGTTTTTGAGACACCCCAACCTGAACCCATGTGACCCACCCTCTGCCAGACCATGAGCGCGGCAGCGCCCCTGCGGGAGCGGCAAAGGCAGAGCAATTTACAGAAAGACTTTTACACCGGCTGTTTTCAACTTGAGTTGGTATGACTCGTTCCGTCATGCCTCGCTTTCGATGACCTCTGCGATAGTGCGCGCGACGAAGCGGAGTCATGACTAATCCGGTTTCGGGAACCGTTTCGGGCACAAGATCGGATACGTATTCACCAAATGCGGACTGGCGAGCGTGTTCTTACGGGCCGAGTGTTCTTGGCAATGAATTCACGCCATTTTCCGACTGCTATGCTCACTATTCTGCTGGCAGTTTCCAACGTCGGCACCTCAATCGGAGATGAAACTGGCGAGGTGAAAGGTGTGGCCAACCAAAAGGAACAACAGTCGGCATCGAATCCCACGGACCCTGTTATTCTCGCTGCGGTCGCGGTGGCCCGTGAGCGCGCCAAATTGCTTCACGACATTTACTCGACCACGCTAGACGTCATCCATCGCCACTATTTCCGGCCGGAACGGGCTGTGCTGCCGGCCCGCGCCATGGAGGATGTGTTCGACGACATGGCCCAGGTTTCGGGAGACAAGGCGCAGTGGATTTCCGTGAACACCAAGGCCATGAGCAATCAGCACACGCCCAAGACACCGTTTGAAAAGAAGGCCGCAGCAGAACTCTCCGCGGGGAAAGAGGAATACGAAATGGTCGAAAATGGGGTCTATCAGCGGGCGGGCGTCATTCCGCTGCGGGGGAGTTGCGTCAACTGCCATAGCAAACATTTTTCCGGCCCTATAAAATCACCGAGGCTTGCCGGACTGGTGATTAGCATCCCTCTCAAGGTGGCGAAGAAGTGACGACAAACATTGCCGGGATGCGTCGGTCATTGTCCCTCTGCACGATGAATTCAAAAGCCGCGTAAGCCATCCTCCTGATGTCGGGCCTGTCTGCCGTCCTGACCGGGGATGCGCCACGCATCGCGTCGGACTACGCCTTGTATTTGAAGGAGCGCTACGTCTATGAGCGCGATTGAATGCTATGCCACCGCGAGCGTGGCAACGGGCTGGGGGGATGTCTTCCGGGTGCTTGCCACCGGGCTGAATGGCACCCCGACGGACAGTCTTGCGCAAACGCTGACCGAGGAACAGCGATGGCAGGTCGCCGCGTATGTCGTGTCAATCCGGACTAAGAGGCCGTCGTAGCTGAATCCGTCGTCGCCGGTTCCGGCAAAAGATTCGGGACGAAATTACGGCGTGACCTGTCTTCATAAATTGAAAGCCATTTTCAGGGTCCATGCCAATAAGTTCAATCACGCCGCACTGGGCTCAGCCGAGATAGCATTCTTCATTAAAAAAGACGCTGCGAGGTGCTTCTGGCGAGTCGCCGAAAATAGCACGCGAGTCGCGTGCTCCACCCGGGATCCGCCGTCGGACGCCGAGCTGATTTTGATGCGTCAGCCAAAGCAGGCGTTTGCGCTACGGCGCTCCGTGCGCGCCATTCACGCAATTGCGCATTTACGCCGGCTGCGGCTCGGGTTCGGGCTTGGATTTTTCATCTTTCACGACCGGGTCGCAGAGCGTCCAGGCGCAGATGATGAGCGCGAGCTGCAGCGCGACGAACGCGCCGAGCGCGATCATCACGCCCGTCGTGAAGCCGTAGCTGTGGAGGCCGATGCCGAGGTTGTTCACGCCGAACC
>BJFP01000637.1 GCA_014189875.1 Verrucomicrobiota bacterium
ACATCGTCTTCCGCCTCGAGCGCGCGTTCAAAGTAAAGATCCCGCGCGGCAAGATCATCGAAGACGCCCGCGGCACCCTGTCCGAATCCGAATTTGAGAGCGGCGGCACGCTCACGCCCGCCGGCGAACAGCGCCTGCGTGAATTCCTCAGCGAAGTCCCCGCCGACCGCATCAAGTCCCCGGTCAAGGCCGCGGAGATCGCGAAGCTCTTCACCGTCGAGACCTTCGCCAAGATGGTCATCCGCCAGCAGAAGGCGACGCCTGCGGCGTAATCGGGTGTTGGGCAACTCCCGTTTAGAGCTATGCCTATCCCATTCGAGCCGACACGCTCCTACGTATACAGGGCTGCGCGATACGAACTGGTTCCGCGCATAGCAGAGATAGCCCGAAGCTATGGAGAAGAGCCGTTTCTCCTCCGTGAAATTTCCAAGCGCGTGCTTGCCGAAACCTACACTGCGGAGCAGTTGGAGATTCGCGTCAAGAAAGCGAAATCAGACACGATGGAGAAGATGAGCAACATCTTCGGGTTCTATATTCCGTTTCTCGCTGAGAACCTGCATGTGTTCGAGAACCTTGGCGGTGGCATGTTCAAGAACATCTCACTCGACGAGGAACTCGCAGAAGCGGATGCCGTGGCCACCGACGTGGAATCGAACGATTCCGGGATTATCTACGCTTATTCCTTTCCCTCGATCAGGAAGAACAATGGCAAGTTCCCGATCAAGATCGGATTGACCACAACGGGTGATTCGGAGGCGAGAGTTACTCAGCAGTGCAAGCAGACCTGCTGCTTCGAATACCCGATCGTGCTCAAGACGTGGGAAGTTCAGCGAGTCGCTGCTGTAGAGGATGCCATCCATGCGACACTTGACGCACGAGGTTCGAAGCGTCACGCACCTGGCACAGAATGGTTCGATACGACACTCGAAGAGATCGAGGCTATCGTGAAATTTGTTCGGCCATTGTCCGGCACCTAGTTGCGCTCTGAGGCCGATGAACCACGACTTCCGCGCATTCTCGTTTGTCGATCGCATCACTGCGATCGAGCAGGGATTCGGTGAGGATTTTCACACACGTACTCGAATAGGCGCGGCTTGTATTCTCATTCCATGACCCAAGCCGTCGCTCACATTCTCGAAGAGGCAGAGCAGCTTTCCGCTTCGGAGCGGGCGGAACTCGCCGACCGTATCCTGGAGAGTCTGGCCCACGACATTCCGCCGGACATCGCAGCAGCTCAGACTGCCGAAGTTCGGCGGCGTATCGCGAAGGTCGAGTCCGGCGAGGTTACGCTCATTCCGGGCGACGAGGCTCTGGCGCACGTTCGTCGCATCGTGGCTTCCGTACGCACGGTGAGGTGATGGCCGTATCGAGGGCCAAAGGCCCGGTGACATGCCAGCCCAGGGCAACGCCCTGGGTCGCTGACGTTGAAAAAGCAGAGGGCTGAAAGCCCGTCCCATCGCTGACGCATCCGCGCATGGATCGGGCTTTCAGCCCTCTGTCCTTTTCCTCATCCTTCCTTCGGCGTTGCCCAAGGCTGGTATGGAGCCGGGCCTTTGGCCCTCAGTCCACTTTGCCTTCAAAGCGCAGGACAGGAACTAACCTAAATCCAATGCGAAGCGGAGCGCCTTCTTGATCCGTTCCATCACTTCCGCTGGCAGCACTCCGAGTTTGCGCTCCAGCCGCTTCACCGACAACGAGCCGATGCCCTGCACATTCGCCACGCTTTCCAAACAAAGGAACGGCAGCTTCGGCATCTCCACTTCATACTCGCTGCCGCGATCTTCCGAATTCAGCGGGACCGCGCAAACTTTTTTCTGTAAATGCGAATGCGTGGAGGCGGAGCCGGGAGCAGAAGAGGAAGGTGCGTTTTGAGAAAGGCCTCGACGCTGGAGCGGGCGCGGACAAAGCCGAAGAGCCGCTTCATTTCATCG
>BJFP01000638.1 GCA_014189875.1 Verrucomicrobiota bacterium
GCACGGATCGCATCCCAACACGCACGCTGAGTGTGCCGCTGCGGAGGAACTGCCGTGCCGAGACCGGTGATGAACATGCGTATCTCTCTACGTGTCAGCGCTGCTTGGCGACTCACATTTCCACGTTTGTCGTGCCTGCTCACTCTGGCGCATCAAATTTGGGAATATCGGAGTCATCTCAAAAATCGGGAATCCAATGCTTCTCGAAGAGGCGATGACAAAGCTGACGACGCGAGTCGCTCATTTTGCCAACAGCTCAGAGATCACACTGTCGATCTCCTTGAAAAGTTCCTGCGCTCCGGCATCGCTGACCGGGCCGCTCACCTGCTTCACGATACGACCGGCATGATCGATGAGGTAGATGTTGGCGACGCCCTTCTTGTAGCCGAATTGCTTCACCACCGAACCTTTCCAGTCGAGCATCACCGAGTAGGTGAGTTTTTTCCGGAATGAATTGCGGACGGCGCCCTGCAAAATGCCCGGGACGCTCGACATGTCCGCGATGCCGTCGATGTCGATGCGTGTTTCGTAGCGGTCACGGATTCGTTGAATCCATGGCGCGAGCTGCTCGGAACCTTTCTTATCCGCAACAGTCATCACGGTGACTTTCGTCTTTGGAAAACGATAGGTGCGCGGCTTTACCTCTTGGTCGGTGAGTTCGAAGTCGGTGAGCTTTTCAACCGGTGCAGCGAGTGCGACGGTGTGCAGGGCGAGGAGGGCGAGGAGCGGGAATTTCATGGTGCGGGGACGGGCAGGTATTCGCGGCCTTTCCATGTGGCGGGGCGTTTGCGGAGGGAGCGGAAGAAGGCGAACCACTGGATGGCTACGAGCGCGCAGATGCCGAGCGGGTGCAGCAATGCGCCGAGGATGGACTGGCGAAAACGGACGACGGCGATGAGGCGCGGGAGGAATGCGGCGACGGTGCCGATGATGGCGAAGGTGAGTGCGAGCGCGGACGTGGCGAATGCTAGCAGCACGAGAGGGAGGACCTGGCCGCCGAGGAGGAGGAGCGTGGTGGGGACGATGAGTGGCGGGGAGCCGAGGCCTTCGTGGGCGTTTTTGGCGAAGCCGTGCCAGACTTCAGAGGCGCGCTGATACATGCGGCAGTGGAAGGTGTCGGTGGCGTCGAAGAGATCGGTCGCGAAGCCGTGTGCGCGGAAGGTGCGCGTGAGGGCGACGGCGTCGTGGATGCGGTTGGCGATGGCGGTGTGGCCGCCGATGCGATCGTAGGCTTCGCGGCGCACGGCAAGGATTTGGCCACACGCGGCGGCGAAGCGCGGGTCAGTGGACTTCCGCATGCGCTCCAGCGGGAGGAAGCCGAGCAGGACGAAGTGGATCAGCGGGATGATGAGTTTTTCCGTGAGGCCGCGGGTCTCTTCGCGAGGGACGCCGCTGACGAGTGCGGCGCGGCTTTGATCTATGAACGCGGCGAGGCGTGCGAGGGAGTCGGGGCAGGAGATGCGCACGTCGGCATCCATGAAGACGAGGAGCGGGTGCTTCGCGAGTGCGGCGAGCTGGTGGCAGGCGAAATTTTTGCCGCACCAGCCGGGGTTGAGTGGCTCGGCGGTTTCGAGGCGCACTCGTGGATCTGCGGTGAATTCACGGACGATGTCGGCGGTGTGATCGGTCGAGCCGTCGTCGAGGATGATGACTTCGAGTTCGATGTCTTCGCTTTGCAGAATCGAGTTCAGCGCGGTGGCGATGTTGGCTTCCTCGTTGCGCGCGGGGATGAGCACGGAGCACTTGGCGCGAGCGGTGCCGGGCTGCGGGAGCGGTGCGTAGAGCGCGAGGTTTCGCAGGAATAGCGCGGCGGGGATGAGTGCGAGCAGGCAGCTCGCGGCGGCGATCCAGGTGATCATCGCGTGGCGGCGGCGGGGTGTTCGGGATCGAATTTTTCGCCACGCAGCTGCGCACGGAGCC
>BJFP01000639.1 GCA_014189875.1 Verrucomicrobiota bacterium
CGGGGTCTCGCAGCAGATGGCCAAGGGGATCGAGTTTCTGTTCAAGAAGAACAAGGTCGATTACTACGTCGGTCGTGGGCAAGTGCCCGCGGCGGGAATGGTTGAAATCACCGAGTGCTAGCATCAGGGGAAGTTTTTCAAGGCGAAGAATATCCTCATCGCGACCGGCTGTAAAATTCGGCGCATTCCGGACCTCGCAGTCGATGGCGCGCGGGTGATGACGTCACGCGAGGCGCTGGCGAACAAGACACTGCCGAAGTCGATTGTGATCGTCGGCGCGGGTGCGATCGGCGTGGAGTTTGCCTATTTCTTCAATGCGTTTGGCACGAAGGTGACGCTCGTCGAGATGTTGCCACAGATCTTGCCGGTTGAAGATGAAGAGGTCGCCAAGACGTTGCACCGCTCATTCGAAAAACAGGGCATCGCGATTCACACCGCGACGAAGTGCGAGAATTTCCAAGTCGGGAAGAATTCCGTGAAGCTTAACCTCGTCAAAGACGGTCGGAGCACAGCGATCGAGGCTGAGACGGTGCTCTCTGCCATCGGCGTCGTCGCGAATCTCGAGGGTGTACTGGGCAAATCCTTGTCGGTCGAACTCGACCGCAATTACGTGAAGGTCGGCGACGACTATCAATCGAGCGTGAAGGGTATCTACGCGGCGGGTGACATCATCGGGCCGCCCTGGCTCGCACACGTGGCGACGTTCGAAGCGGTCAGTGCAGTCAACGGGATGTTCGGCCACGGCAAGGCGAAGCGCGTGAAGAATTTTCCGGGGTGCACGTATTGCCAACCGCAGATCGCGAGCACGGGGCTCACCGAGCAGGCGGCGAAAGAAAAGAAACTCGACTACAAGGTCGGTAAGTTTCCGTTTGCCGCATCGGGCAAGGCGGTCGCGTCAGCCGAGAGCGAGGGGTTCGTGAAGGTGATCAGCGATGCGAAGACGGGCGAGATTCTCGGAGCGCACATCATCGGCGCGGAGGCCACGGAGCTGATCGCGGAATACGGTCTCGCGGTGGAACTCGAAGCGACGATTGAGGATATTCACCAGACGATCCACGCGCACCCGACGTTGAGCGAAGCGGTCATGGAGGCCGCTGCGGCGACAACGGGTGAGGCGATTCACATTTGATAGAGCCGCCCAACTAAACCCGCCCTACTTCTTCCTCCGAAATGAGGCGGCAGTGCGCGTGGTGGGCAGAACGCCATCGGCGGCCATTTCCTTGAGCAGGCTGGAGAGGTAGGGGATGAGCTGCTTCTTGCGGCTCACGATGCCCGGTAAATCGAAAATTTCATCCTGCTCCACGTGCGCATAACTGATGCGCTGGATCAGCGTGACGTCACCTTTGACGAGCAGCAGTGAGTTTTGCGTATTGATGTCGGTGACGAGCAGGGCGGCGAAGGCCAGCCGTTCCTCCTCGCGCAGTTCGCCGAGGGCGGCGGCAATGGGTTTCGCGTGGTCCCAGAAATTTCCAAAGCCGAGCTCCTCGACTTGTGAAACGGCAAAGCGGATACCTTCTTCCTCGTAGATCTTGTGATCGGAACGGACGATTTTTTCGGGCGGGTTGGCGAGGATCACGGAGCCGGAGTTGAAAATCTCGTCGGCCAGTTGCTTGGAGTTGACGCCGGCGATTTCGGCCAGCCAAGCGAGGATAATGGCATCCTTGGAGGTCGTGGTGGGTCCGTTGAGGTGGAGCGTGTAGGAGATGAGACCGGACATCATAATGCCGGCGATGTCGGGCGAAGGATGGAGGCCTTCGCGGCGAAAGAGATAGGAGACGATGGTGCAAGTGGAGCCGACCGGTTCATTGATGAAGAGAATGGGCTGCGCCGTGTGCAGCGCGCCGATCCGGTGGTGGTCGATGATCTCTGCGATGGTGACTTCCTCGGCCCCCGGCACAGCCTGGGAGAGCTCGTTGTGA
>BJFP01000640.1 GCA_014189875.1 Verrucomicrobiota bacterium
AAGGAGTAGATCATGATCAGGAAGCAAAGCAGACTCGCAATGGCGCGTGTGCGGCTCGCATTGGGCGCGGTGGCGATGATGGCGGCATGGCTGGCGGGAGGCGCGGGCGCTTGGGCAGCGGAGCCGGCAACCACGCCTGACACGAATTCAGACGCCACCGTGGTACTGGACGACAACAGTCTCTGGCGGCACTTCGCGGTGTCGCGCTGCGCCTTTGTGCGCACGGTCGACGGCAAACTGGAGCCGTGGGATCTCACGCCGTTGGACAGACCTTCCGCGGCCGGGGTGGGAGGATTGTGGGCTAAGACAGCACCGAAGCCCGCGGCTTCGACGGCCTCTTCCCCTCTGCCGCCAACCGATTGGGCCGGCGTCAGCCTGGACGACGGGGCGTGGCCGCGTGTCCGACTGCCTCTGCCGATAGTGGCTGGGGAGCCTATGCCACCACGTCCACAAACGCGGCTTGGCGCCACGGCGGCCCTGCTGGTGCGCGGTAAATTCGAGGTCAAGGACCCGGCGCAGGTGAAGTCCTGCCGCCTCTCTCTGGACTACTGGGGCGGGGTGGTGGTCACTGTCAACGGCAAGGAAGCCGTCCGCCGCGACGTGCCCGGCGAAAAGCCGGATCTCCTAGCCTTGGCTGCGGATTACCCGGAAGCCGCGTTCACGACACCAAAGGGCGATTTTGCGGATCGCCCGCCTTCGCGCGAGCGCAGCTTGCGGGACTTCGAGATTCCGGCCGGGTTGCTTCGACGGGGGGTGAACGTGCTCGCCATCGAGACTCATACCGCGCCGATCACGGCGGCCTGTGTCAAGTGCGCGAAGAAAGAGGACTCGACTCTCGCGTGGGCTCCTATTGGACTTTTGCACGCGCGCCTGTCTGTAACGCCTGTCACTGCGGCGGCGGCCAACCTCGTGCGTCCGCGTGGCATCCGGGTTTGGAATTGCGCGGCGTACGACACGCTCAGCGTGTTCGACTTCGGCGATCCATCCGAGCCCCTGCGTCCGGTCCCCATCCAGGCCGCGCGCAATAGCGTGTTTTCGGGACGGCTGATGGTGAGTTCGGGTCAGGCAATCAAAGGGTTGAAGGTGAAGGTGTCTGACCTTAAAACGACCGCGGGTGGCGCCACGCTTCCGGCCTCTGCGGTGCAGGTCCGCTATGCCGTGGCGGTCGTGCCTGGCGAGTTGCCGCCAGACGATCCCTCGGGAGGGCAATCCCATCTCCCCCCCCACCGCTTCGACGGCTTGTTGGATGTTATTCCCGCGGAAATTCCGGTCAGCCAGGCGCCTGCGCCTGCGGACCGGAAGTCGCTGGTTGCCGGCGCGGTGGCGCCGTTGTGGTTTACTGTTCGGGTCCCGCGGGAAGCGAAAGCCGGGGTGTACCAGGGGCAGATTGCCATCGAGGCCGAGGGGCTGCCGCTCACCAACGTGCCGTTGCGCGTGAGCATCTGCGACTGGGCCATGATGGACGCGAAGGATTTCCGCATGCGCAACATGGCCTATCACATGGATGGGGCCGTAGCGGCGCACTACAAGGTCCCGCTCTGGTCAGACAAGCACCTGGAGATGGTAGGCAAATCGCACGCCCTGATGGGCGAAGCCGGATCACGCCATTTCTACGTCAATCTGGAAAACTTCGTCCGCTGGATCAAGCAACCCGACGGCAGTTTCAAGCACGACTTCACCCTCTTCGATAAGTACCTGGACATGATCGCCAAGTCCGTCGGCAAGCCGCAGCCTTTGCGCTTGCAGGCTTGGGGGGACCGAGATTCCTCAAAAAACGGCCCTTTCAAGAGTCCCATGGCTATGGTTTCGGTTCTCGATCCGGCCACAGGGAAGACCGAGCCGTTCAAGTCGCCGAGTGCGATTACCGACGAAGCGGCGGCGCTGGCCTTCTGGAAACCTGCTTTCGACGGGGCTTTCAA
>BJFP01000641.1 GCA_014189875.1 Verrucomicrobiota bacterium
GTCCATTCGGCTTTGGGGCCACTGCTTGTTGCGCACGGAGGGCGTCGGCGATTCGCGGAGCGGGAGGAAGGACCAAGGTGTTTTAGCAGGAGCTTGCTTGGCTGGGGCCTTCGACTCCTCTGCCGTGCTGATGATCGCGCACAGCGCGACAAGCGCGAGCGAGGCGATCAGGACGGGACGCAGGTGATTCATGAACGCACAGTAGATGGGCCGTGGGGCGAGCGGATTCAAGTCATGACGGCCCGACTGGCCAACTGCTGGACTCACAGTGCGTTGACCCTAGGCTCTAGGTAATACGCTCTGCCAGCATGCGATCTCGGACCACACGAGCCTTTACGCTGATCGAACTGCTGATGGTCATCGCCATCATCGGCATCCTGGCGTCGCTGCTCGTTGGAGGCATCGCGCAGGCGAAGATGCGTGCGCACCGCATCACTTGCCTAAACAACCAGCGGCAGCTCCTGGTGGTCTGGCAGAAATTCGCCGGCGACAACGACGACCGGTTGGTGGTGAACTCGAATCCCATCGGCAGCGCCACGCCCGTGACCACGAATGTCCCGTGGGCATCCGGTGGGACACACCAGTTTTACGCCACGGTCACCAACGAGATATTCCTCACGGACCCGAGCTACTCGGCGTTCGCCTACGCGAAGCTGAACCCCCGCCTCTATCGCTGCGGGGCTGTGAAACACAACATCCAGGGAGTCTCCATGACCCGGCACTACAGCATGAACCCCTTCATGGGCCCGCAGCAGGCTAGCTCGTTCAACGCGCCCCGTGGCTTTGAGGCCTACCAGCGGACGCACGACATCACCCAGCCGACGGAACGTCTCGTTTTCTCCGAGATGAATCCCTACATCATCTGCACCACGGCGATACGCATCAACGCCATGACCGCGGACACGAACGGTGTCATTGACAGCGGCGACTTCGCCACGCTGCACGGGTTCCCCCACGGAAAGGTCACGCTGGTCAGCTATGCGGACGGCCGGGTGGAGCCGCAGAAAATGCTCACGCACGAGATGGACCGCATCTGGCCCGTGCCGTGGATCGCGGACCATCAGGGCTTGCACGCCTCGGACAATGCGGACTTCCTCTGGATCGCCAACGGCATGACGCGCGGGAAAAGAACCCGCCCCGCCCGGCAAACGCTACCTGCTCGACCTCTCGCCCATCCAGATGCGGCTGGTGAGCCGGTAGTCTCAGGGGCTACGTTATGCCTGCGTCTCGCAACTCGTCCTGCCCGCTCAGATCTGGAAGTCTGCCCGGCCCTTCTCCCGCTGCTGCTTGTCGAGCACCTTCACGTTCACTTCTTCGTAGAGGACGAGGGAGTGCGGCGGGACGCTGTGCATGAGGAAGACGTTCGCCCCCACGGTGCTGTGCGCGCCGATGACGGTCTCGCCGCCCACGATGGTCGCGCCCGCGTAGATGGTGACGTGGTCCTCGACGGTGGGGTGGCGCTTCTGGCCCTTCAGCGCCTGCCCGCCGGCGAGCGAGCGCGCCACGAGGCCGACGCCTTGATACATCTTCACATGGTGCCCGATGGTGCTGGTCTCGCCGATGACCGTGCCGGTGCAGTGGTCCACGAAGAAGTGCGTGCCGATGCGCGCGCCGGGGTGCAGGTCCATGCCGCTGCGGCTGTGCGCCCACTCGGTCATGATGCGGGGCAGCAGCACGATGTTCTGCCGGTAAAGCTCGTGCGCCATCCGCTGCACGGCGATGGCTTCCATGAAGGGATACGCGACGATGACTTCCTCGGTGCTCAACGCGGCGGGGTCGCCCTTGTAGGCGGCCTCGGCGTCGGTCTGGAGGACTTCGCGCAAGCGCGGGAGGCAGCCGAGGAATTCGAGCGTGAGGTGCCGGGCCTCGGCGCGTTGGTCGGACTTCTTCGCGCCGTCGCGGGG
>BJFP01000642.1:0-1388 GCA_014189875.1 Verrucomicrobiota bacterium
CAGGCAATGTCGGCAGCATCGCGATCCTCATCTCCAACTTTTTTGAGAAAACGAACGTCGCCATCTTCGAGCACCTCACCAAAGCAGCCGCCGACCATCCCGCTTTCACCGTCGCAGTTGAGCGCACGCACGCAAAACTTTCGTTGTTCGACTTTGGCAGCAATGGGAAGCTGACCATCGAGACATCGGCGAACCTCAGATCGAGCCAGAATATCGAGCAGATCACCGCCTTCGGTGACCCGGCTTTGTATGCCTTCCATCGCGAATGGCTGGACGAGCTTTTCCAATGAAGAAGAAGCCGATCAGTTCAGAGCAGGCCGCGCAGCTTGAGGAAGCCACGATCAAGAACATCGTGGAAAAGGTAGGTGCCGGAGGCATCCCCACCGCTCGAGAACTCGACATGCTCAAAGAGGCAACCGCCGAACCACCAACACCGGCAGCACCGGCAGAAATGGCCGAGGCCGAGAGCGCGAGCTATGGCGCGCGACTCAACCTCAAACAGCTTGCCCGATTGACTGGCAAGACCCGCGAGACCATCGCGCAGCGGCTCGCCTCACTCACCCACGCCACCGGGAAGACGGGCGCGAAACTCTACACAGCCAAGGACGCACTTGAGGCCATCTACACCGCCGCCAGCACCAGCGAGGCAGAATCACGCCGCCACTTGAACGACGCGCGGCGGGAACTCACGACGCTGCAAGCCGAGTGCATTCGCAAGGAACGGATTCCGTTGGACGTGATCACGATGATCAATGAGGCCGCACTCGGAAACGTCGCCGGGATTCTGAAATCCAAAGCAGGCAAGTTTTTCGATGACCAGGCGCTCGCAGATTGCTTCGAGGAACTGGCGCGAATCGGCACGCAGGTTGCCGAGCATGGCCCGAATGCCCCGGCACCGCTCACCACGAAGAAGCCGCGCAAGAAGCCCCGCAAAAAATGACCGACCTTTTCACACCGGCAGAACGTTTGACCCTCGCACGAATTGAACTGCGCGCGCGCCGTTACGAGCACCGGCTTTTGAAGCAGGCAGCGAAGGCAGGCCGCTTGCCGAGCAGCCGCACGGCGATCCTCCGCAGCATGGCGCACGCGTTCGCAAAAGCGTTTGCCGATGCACCGCCACCGGCTACGTTGCGCGCGAGTGGAAACGATGCAGCCAACGGAAATCGGTCTGAACAATTCGGCAGATGAATTGTTTCAAGACGACGAATGGTGCGCGCAGGAGAAACTCGACGGTCGGCGCGCCGTGGTGACGTGCATCGCTGGCGCACTCACCGCGCAGACTCGCAACGGCAACCCGATCAAACTTCCCGCGAAGGCGAGGGCGCTTCTACCGCTCGGCAACTACATCGTGGACGGCGAACTTGTCGGCAATGACTTCACCGCCTTTG
>BJFP01000642.1:1398-1888 GCA_014189875.1 Verrucomicrobiota bacterium
CCTTCGCACGATGCCATACAGCGAACGCTTGCGCTTGCTGGACGGTCTCAACGTGCCGACGAGCACCACGGTCTATGGCGAGGCCGCAAAGCGCGCCCTGCACGCCGCTGTGAGGCTCGCAGGCCGCGAGGGCATCGTCTTTAAGCGACTGGCAGCGAAATGGCGCGCAGGCCGCACCGAGCACGCCGTGAAATGCAAGAACTGGCTCAGCGACACCTTCCGCGTTTCGTCATTCGACGGCAGAGGCATCGAGATCACCACGATGGACGGCAGACCCGCAGGCCGGTGCGCTGGATGCGCGAACGCTGGCGAGCTTGTCGAAATCCGTTTCGCGCACTGGACGGATGCCGGGAAGCTCATGCACCCCGCCATCATCGGCATTCGTGACGACCTAGAGCGAGGGCGGGAAGTGACACCGCACGGGGAGAAAAAAGCGTGACGCACGCCGTGACGCATTCTGTTTCACCTATGGGGACGCTTAGGTTCGAAT
>BJFP01000643.1 GCA_014189875.1 Verrucomicrobiota bacterium
CTCGGTGGTGGAGGCTTCGGCGAGCATGGTGAAGATGAGTTCCAGGTCGCTCATGTGGTCGGGCAGGTTTTCCTTGGGGTTGGCGAGGGCTTTGAAGTCTTTGTATTCGGCGGGCGTCATGCCGAAGGTGGCTTTGCTGATTTCGGCGGTGAGGATGGCGAATTCTTTTTGCTCCTTCACTCCGCGCTTTTTCCATTCGTCAGTGAGTTCGTCGCGGACGGCGATGCCACGCATCCGCTTTTCGATCCATTCTTCGGAGTAGCCTTTTTGCTCGTAGATTTCGCGGGTGCGTTTGGCGGCGAGTTCGGGGTTTTCGATTTCCTCCAGCCGCTCGTAGCCGACTTGGGCGAGCCAGAGTTTGAAAGGCTCGGCCTTTGGCGATGGGATGGATTGGATGAGCCGGAGAAGCTGCTCGGTATCGGCCACGGCGGTGAGGCGCTGCTTGCCGTCGGCTGCGGTCATTTTCAACCCGTGACAGTTCGTCACGGTTTGATTGCCCTCCTTTTTCAGACGTTCTTTCAGCTTCCGCCAATAGGCACCGGGGTCAACGCTGCCGGTGAGAACGGCGATGACGTCCACGATGGCGAAATACCATTTCTCCTCCGCTTGGTTCCACGCGCGGCGGACGTGCTTTTCTTCAAACAGGATGATGTTGCTCATGGATGCTGGTTATACGGTGATGGCGTGCGCGAGGCGGTCGCGCCAGATGTCCACGAGCGGTTGGAGGTCGCGACGGTCGGCAGCTTCCAGCGCGGTGAAGTATTCGGCGCGACCGGCTTCGGTTTGCGGGGCGAGTTCCACGCGGGGCAGATCGAGGCGGCGGAGAAGTTCGAGCAGGAAGACGCGGATGGTGCGTCCGTTGAAATCGCGGAAGGGATGGACCGTGAGGAAGCGGCCTTCGGCGAAGGCGAGCAATTCGAGCAGCAGGTCTGATTTTCCCGACGCAGCGGCGGGCCAGCGTGCCTGGAGATCGAGGGCGTAATCGCGCATGAGCATGGGGACTTGGAACGGTTGCGGAGGTTCCAGTCGTCCCACCGTCACGGCGATGTCGCGCCAGCGGCCCGCCCATTCCGGCACGAGTTCGCCAGCGATTCGGCGGTGCAAGTCGAGCAACAGATGTTCGTCGAGCGGCGCGGCGGCAAAGGTCTCCTGCTCGTAGAGGGCGAGTTCGACGAGGGCGACCCGCTCGGCCAGCAGCGGGGCTAGTTCTGCGTAGCTGAGGATGCCGCGCGTCGTTTCGACGTAGCGGGTGGCGTTGCCTGGGCGAGAGCCGAGCCTTACGAGACCGTCTGACCCGCTTTCGGGTCTGCCCGTAAGGGTGAGTGAAACGAAACAATCTCGCGAATCTTCTCCACCGGCACCGGTTCCCTCTCGAATGCCATGCTCTGGGCCACATCGAGCGGAATCGCCTCCCGGCGTATCTGGAGCTTGCGCTCCGCCGGGAGCGCCTGCCAGCGCTGGATGTTGTCCTGCCAAGTCATGATTGGGAGTGTCGTCAGGCATGGCTATTTTGCAAGCGGCGAGACGCGGACGTCGGCGGCGCGGAGGAGGGTTTCGAGGTGGGCTAGGCGGAATCGGCCGAGGAGGCCGATGGGAAACCACGAAGAGCCAAAAGACCCCTGATGAACCGCGCCGGGGGTGAATCCTTTCATTTGAACCGGCACGCAAACTCGGAAATCTCTCCGCCAAGGTAAACCATCATTTTCACCGCGCTGCGCCCGCCAGAGCCGGTACATGCGGATACTCCGGTAACGAAGAGGGAGAAGTCGGAGAATGCATTCATTTGCGCGAAACTGGCGGAGGGGGACGGACAATGGCGGTCCCACCCACCAGATGGGTAAAAAAATACTGCGCCTACCCAGCCGCCAGAATGGCCTCC
>BJFP01000644.1 GCA_014189875.1 Verrucomicrobiota bacterium
AAGGCGGGGCGGATACCATGAAAAACACGGCGCTGATCGACGGGGTGGGAAAGTTCGCGATGGATGTGAGGGAACTCGACATCGATCTGATCGACCGGATTAACCCCTTTGGAGAAGCCTATGCGATTCTCGCAAAATCAATGAGCCAGGAACGGCTGAAGCAAGTGGCCGAAGTGATCGCCGCCCGGCGCATCAACCTGACGATCGAAGACGCCCGGGAATTGGCGAAACGTGCGCTGCGTTTCAAGGCGGAGAAAGGACGCCTGCCCTCCCTGACCGCAGCCGATCCGTGGGAGAAGCGAATGGCGGAAGGCGTTGCCTTCCTGCAAAAAAAAGCGAAGGAGAGCAAGAGTGCCTAAAGACATCACCGACGAAGATCTCGAGTTGCTGGGTGATCTCGGCGTCGATGCCGAAGCGAACCAGACGGGGGGCCGATCCGCACGCGAACAACGGATCATCGCGGGATTTGAAGAGATCGAGCGATTCGTGCAGGAGCATGGACGAAAGCCGGAACACGGGGAGAACCGCGACATTTTCGAGCGTCTCTACGCCGTGCGACTGGATAGAATCCGCGAATCGGCGGAGTGCCGGGAAATCCTGCGAAGCATGGATTCGCACGGGCTGCTCGACATCGGAGATGATGCCCAATCCAGCCGCGTGAACGAGGAACCGAGCGATGAGGAGCTGCTCGACGCCCTTGGCGTAGGGGCAGTCCCTGCGGAAGACGTGACGCAACTTGTCCACGTGCGGTCAAGGGACGAGAAAACCGCCGCGGAGGAAATCGCGCAGCGGAACCCGTGCAAGGATTTCGGCGAGTTCCGGCCCCTCTTCGAAAATGTCCAACACGACTTGGGGACCGGCCAGCGGCGAACGCTGAAATACAAGGAGAATGCAGACGTGAAGAAGGGGGACATGTTCATCCTCGACGGGCAAAAGGTGATCGTGGCCGAGCTGGGAGAGCCATTCGTCAGCGATTATGGCCGGCCGGACCGCAGGCTCAGGGTCGTTTACGACAATGGCACGGAGAGCGATCTGCTCGTCCGCTCGCTCCAGCGCGCGTTGAACAAGGACAAGGCCAGCCGTCGGATCACCGAGCCGGATCTGGGGCCGCTTTTCTCGGATGAAGAAGAAGAGGATGATCTTCCGACCGGCTATATCTACGTGCTCAGGAGCAAATCGGAGCACCCCTTTGTGGCGGAGCACCGGTCGGTCCTGCACAAGATTGGTGTGACCGGGGGCGACGTAAAAGCACGCATCGCCAATGCGAAGAAAGATCCAACCTATCTGCTGGCAGATGTGGAAATCGTCGCGACCTTCAAGCTGTCAAATATCAACCGGAAGCGGCTCGAGACATTGCTCCACAGATTCTTCGCCGCCGCTCGATTGGATTTAGAATTGAAGGACCGCTTCGGTTTTCAAGTGGAGCCGCGGGAGTGGTTTCTTGCGCCGCTCGCGGTGATTGAGGAAGCGATTGAGAAGTTGAAGGACGGCACGATAGAAAACTTCCGCTACGATCCGGAAGCGGCGAAACTCGTCGAGCGCGGTGGAAGCGCGTGAGCATGGAGACGATGAAGCTCGTCGCGACGCTGCCGGCGCTGAATGAGCGGAAGTAGGAAGTATCACCGAGGAGGTGCCGCCGTCTTACCTCGCCGGCTCACCGCTTCGGAATGGTGAGCGGACGCCGGGTGCCCATCTCCTCGATCACGACTTGCTCGGGGCGGAGTTCGAGCACCTTGAACTTTTTTCCCACATGCCCCGGCAGTTCGATGACCTCGTCCGCGTGGATCATTTTCCTCGCACCATCCGCCCCGATGATCACCGCGTGGGTCGCGCTGCTCCGCGAAGGCAGGTCGCGGATGAGGACCACCGATTCCT
>BJFP01000645.1 GCA_014189875.1 Verrucomicrobiota bacterium
CACAGTGCACGGCAGGCCGGAGGCCCGCCTGCCATCACAGCCGGGACGGCTGTTTTCCGCCGCACGCGGACTTTTCACACAGTCTGGGCAGGACGCGGGCTGACTTTCCAATCCGCAAGCCGCACTCCAGCCGAACCGATTCGCTCTCACGCCACGGAGCGCCTTTACATCGGGGATGTTTTGCAGGCAAAAGTCTCGGCGATGGGTCTGCTCGCTCAACTTTTCCGGCACAAGAATTCGCCTCCGCGCGAAGATGCGACGGTGCCGGAACCGGACGCGGATGCACAGCGCGCCGAAGTGCGTGGAGTCGGTGCGGTCGCCGAGAAAATCCGCGCCGCCGACGCGATGACCGCTCCCGTGAAGACCGTTCACATTCCTGCCGCAGCAGTGCAGTCCATGCCCGCGACTACCGCGCCCGCGCCCGCGACGGCGGAGCGAATGACGGACGCCAACGATCTCCCGAACGATCGAGCAACGACGGAACTGCAAACGGCTCCTACTTTTGCGGAGTCTGCTCCGGCTGAAAAAATCACGGAGACACCCGCACCGCGAGAGCCCGCTCCTGCCACGCTGACAACTTCCGCGCAGACGCCTTCTGCGCCGATCGCTGAGCCTCTGGCCGCCGCGCCGATCCCCGTGCCCGCATTGGAAAGCTTCCCGCCAGAAATTCCCTTGCAGGAGATTCCTTCGCCTGCGGTGACACTGCCGCCACCCGCGCAGCACGAGACGCCGCTTTCGATTACCGTTGCCGCGACGGAGCAGCGGGAGCTGCAGCGGGAGCTGCGTCCGGAAAAAGAGGTCGCGATTTCCACCACGCTACGCGCCGTGGTGCTCGGCGGAGTCGCGCCATCGGGATCGTCGGATGCGCCGAATTCCGCAGGGCAGATTCTCGCGCCGTGCGTCACGGTGAAGGCGACCGCCACGCCGGTGCCGCTGGTTCTCGGGCCGTCCGTGATTCCCTCTGCAAATGCCGGCGGCATCCTGCTCGCGCCGAGGACAACGCCGGATTTTGCAGCGCTGCAAAAACTTTTCATGACGGATGCCGCGCTCGATCTCGCAGGAGTCGCATCGCTCGCAGCAACGCTGCCGGGTGTCCGTGCATGTGTGATCTCAGGCACCGCAGGCGATGCCATGGTCGGCGATTTTTCGCATGGCGTGAGCGCCGAGGAAATTCGCCTGGCGGCAGCAAATCTCGTCCAGCGTGCCGGGCCCTCGATGGAGACGCTGAACCGCACCGGATCGGATGTCGCGATTTTCCTGCACGGCGAAACCTGTGTCGCAGTAATCCTCACGGCGGGAGATTTCGTCCCCGGGGTGCGCGAACGCCTCGCGCGAACCGCCGAGCTGCTCGCAGGCGCGCAACCCGCGCCAGGGCGATAGCCGCACACTTCTCCCATGCCGACGATTGACTACAACGCAAAGGAAGTCCTGCTCCGCTTCGGCGTCGCGGGCGCGCCCGGCGCGGGAAAGACGCAGGCGCTCTGGCGTCTGCACGCAGGCCTGCCGCCGGAGATGCGCGCGGAACTCGTCATGCGCGCCGTCGGCGAGGATCAGATCGTGAGCTTCGATTTTACGCCACCCGATCTCGTGCCGATCTCCGACTACCGCGCGCGATGCAGGGCGGTCACCATCGCTGGAAAAATCGCGGACCCCGCGGTCATCTCACGCGTGATGAGCGAACTCGACGGCGTGTTCTTCGTGGCCGATTCGCAAGGCGAACGGATGCAGGAAAACATCACTGCATTCCGCCAACTCGCCGCCGTGCCGGGCATTTCCGAAGTGCCGCTCGTATTCCTCTACAACAAGCGCGACCTCCCGAATGCCGCGCCGCTCGAACACCTCGACGAAGTGCTGAACCGCGCCG
>BJFP01000646.1 GCA_014189875.1 Verrucomicrobiota bacterium
CTCGCCATTTTTCGAGGACCTCACCGCCGACGCGCCGGACGAGTGTGAACTGATCCGCCAGCTCGAAAAATCGCACATCGCGCCCGGTAGAAGGATCTACTTCGACCACGGCACGCTGCTCGGCGACGCAAGCATCGCCCTCTACCAGACGCGTGCCAGCGCCGCGCTCGAACGCCAGGGCCTCGTGCGCGGGCGCGATTTCATCGTAAACATTGCCGACGGCGCGGAGCACACGCTCACCGCTTGGCGCGCACGTCTCGGAGCACCGTTGATGTTTCTTTTCGGCAAGCACCCGTAGCCCTCGTCGGCAGCTACGATCTCCATCGTCTTGCCATCCGGTGCCCAGCCCGCTGACATGCCCTCGATGCTCCAGCCGATCACACTTTATCGCACCGCCTCCGGACTCGTCGCCCAACGCGGCGAGGATTGCTTCCTCCTCGCCGACCTCACGATGGACGCCGTCTTCCAGCACGCCGATCCGCATTCGCTCCTCGAGCCGATGCTCAGCTACGGCAAGCCCGTCGAGCGCCCGGCGGAACTGCTCTCGCCGATCCAGTCGCAGGAAGTGTGGGCGTCCGGCGTCACGTATCTGCGCTCGCGCGATGCGCGCATGGAGGAGAGCAAGGACGGCGGCAGCGTGTACGACCGCGTGTATGCGGCGGAGCGCCCCGAGCTGTTTTTCAAGGCGACGCCACACCGCGTGGTCGCGCCCGGCGCAGCGGTGCGCATCCGCGCGGACTCGAAATGGAACGTGCCCGAGCCCGAGGTCGCGCTCGCGATCAACACTGCGGGAAAAATCTTCGGCTACACCGTCGGCAACGACATGAGCTCGCGCGACATCGAGGGCGAGAACCCGCTTTATCTCCCGCAGGCAAAAGTCTATCTCGGCTGCTGCGCGCTCGGCCCCGGCATCGTCGTGCGCGATCCGCTCCCGCGTGAGACCGCCATCGAACTGCGCATCCGCCGCGGTGGTGCGGAAGTCTTCTCCGGCGCGACTTCCGTCTCGCAAATGAAGCGCACCTTCGACGAACTCGCAGGCTGGCTCATGCGCGAGAACGGCTTCCCCGCCGGCTGCGTGCTGCTCACCGGCACCGGACTCGTGCCGCCGAATGAATTCACGCTCGCGCAAGGCGACGAGGTCGCGATCACGATCGCATCAATCGGCACGCTGCGGAACACCGTCGCCTGAAAGCAGCAGCCGCACGACCTCCGACGCCGCGATGAATCCGAACACGCCGGTGATGAATGTCGCCGCGCCGAAGCCGCTCGCGCAATCCATCCGCAGGCTCTCGCCTTCCTCCGGATCGGCGCTGCATGTGCCGTCGGCGCGCGGGTAGAGCGGCATTTCACCCGTGAAGACGCACGGCACGCCCATCGGCAGCGCGAGGCCGCCGCGGCCCTCGGGCCAGCCGTGTTCGCGGCGGAGTTGACGCCGCACCTGGCGCAGCAGTTCATCATTCCCCGCACGGCCGAGATCGTCCGCGCGGATCTGCGATGGATCGCGTCGCCCACCTGCGGAGCCGCACGTGAGGATGCGCAGGCCGCGCGTGCGGCATTCGTGGATAAGGTGTGCCTTGATGGACATGCGGTCCACGCAGTCCACGACGAAATCGAACGGCAGCGCGAGCAGCTCGGCGGCATTCGCCTTGGTGTAAAATTCAGGCAGCGCCTCGATGCGGCATGAAGGCGAGATGAGCCGCACGCGCTCGGCCATCACGCTCACTTTCGGGCGACCGACGGTGTCCGTGAGCGCGGGGAGCTGGCGGTTGATGTTCGTCACACACACGTCATCCGCGTCCACGATCGTGAGCGCGCCGATGCCCGTGCGCGCGAGCGCCTCCACGACCCACG
>BJFP01000647.1 GCA_014189875.1 Verrucomicrobiota bacterium
ACTACCGCTACGGCATCATGATCAAAGGAATCGCTGAGGGACAGTCGCTCAAAGCCACGGCAGAACGCTCAGGACACCTCTACATGAGCCTCTACGGGCTCAAGGAGAAGATGGCCGAGGACGTGCGTGAATACTTGGGCGACACCGCCATCGCCGACACCACGCAGACACCGCGCTGGAAGGCGAGCATTGCCGTGGACCGGGAAAAGACTGCGTGCCGTGCGGATCGGCGCAGGCGGTAAACGCGAACGCGGAAGCCAGGCTGTTCAACCCGGCCCGGCTTGCCCGCTCGCCCATCAATCAAAAACTCAAACCGAAGGGAGGCATCATGGCGCGATCCCGTCATTATTCCCCGCAGCTCGATCGTCCGCTCATCACGGCGCTCTACCATGCTGCGAAGGCCCGGCGCATCCCGATGACGCGGCTTGCGTCGTCACTGGTGCGTGAAGGGCTGGAACGCATCGCAGACCCCACGAGCAGCGAAACCGCGTTCGTCCGCGAGGAACCGTTCACACCACCGCAGCCGGCACAAAAATAATCCGGCTGCAAACTCAGATCACCGACGAGAACGCCCCGCCATTTCCGGCGGGGTTTTTCGTTTTCACCGCAAACCCAAACCAGAAAGGAACCACACACCATGGCCGTCATTCTCCAAATGACCTATATGAAGAAACTCGGGCTGCCCAATTACAGCAGCCACTCGTGCGCCGCCTCACTCACCGTTGAAATCGCGGATGTGAGTGTCGCTGCGCAGGAATCCACCAAGCTCTACGCCCTGCTGCAGACGGCAGTGGACAACGAGATCCAGCAGGTCGGCTTCATGCCCGATGCGACGACCTACGGGATGAACAACGGCAACGGGAGCCGCATCACCAGCGGGAACGGAAATACAAACGCTAACGGCAGCGTGGCCCGCAACGGCAATGGCCATTCCAATGGGAATGGCTACGGAAATGGCAACGGCCACCATGCCGCTCCCGTTCCGTCCAACGGCGACCGATGGAACTGCACGGATGGGCAGCGCGGCTTCATCCTGCGCATCATCGCCGAGAGCAGCCTCACCAAGCAGGACGTCGAGGACATGGCCCAGCAGCTCTTCGGCGCTGGCGTCACGAGCCTCGACAAAATGCAGGCGTCGCAGCTCATCGAAGAGCTGTTGGAAAAGACGGGCAAGAAAGCAGGCGGCCCGCAGCGCCGCTGGAGCCGCCAACCTGCGCGCACATGATCGCGCTCGCATCATCCGCACCCGCAGCGGCACCGGCGCCCACCGGGGAGGAAATCATCAGCCACTTGCAGAAGAAGGTGTCGGCCTCGCGGCTGACGCTCTTCTTGCAATGCCGGTTGAAATTCTTCTTCCGCTACGTCGCCGGGATTGTGAAAGCGAAGACACCCGCGCTCCACGTCGGCGGGACCGTTCACGCCGTGCTCAAGGCATGGAACAAGGCCCGCTGGAAAAATCAGCCGCTCACGCTCAAGGATCTCCACGACGGGTTTTCAAAGGCGTGGGCGGATGTCGGCGATGATCCCGTGAAATGGGAAAATGCCGCCGAGGAGGACGCGGAAAAGGCCACAGGCTGGCGGCTCGTGGAGACCTACATCCGCGAGTCGAACATCCCGGCCAATTCCAAACCCGAAGCGGTCGAAGTGCCGGTGGAAACCGATCTGCATCAGCACGGGCTGCCGACATTGATCGGCGTGCTCGACTTGGTGCAGGCCGGGAAAATCATCGACTACAAGACCAGCGGGCAGACGCCCAACGCCGAGAAAATCGCGCACACCACTGAGGTGCAGACGAGCATCTACGCCGTGCTCTACCGTGACGCCACGGGCAGACGGGAGAACGGCAT
>BJFP01000648.1 GCA_014189875.1 Verrucomicrobiota bacterium
CCCTCGCCACGCTCGCGTTCGAGGAGCTGCACCTGGTTGCGCAGCGTCGAGACCTGCACGGTGGCGTTCTCCTTTTCCAGCCGCGCCTCGTCAATTGCGTGGCGTGAATTTTCCACCGCGAGCGTCGCCGCGTCGAGGCGCACATGCTGCGCCGCGAGCTGCTCGCGCACCGCGGCGATCTCCGTCTCCAGCGCGGCGATCTGGTTTCTCCGCGCGAGGATGGAATTGTTCTCACCCGCACCCGCGCCGCCCTGCAAAATGCCATGCCCCGTGATCACCTCTCCGGTGAGCGTCACCACGGCCGAGCCGCGGATCTGCGGGAAGATGCGCAACGCCGTCGCCAGATCGGGCACGAGCACGGTGTGGTTCACCAGACGTTCCAGCAGCCGCGCCACTTCGGGCTGCGGCTTGATTTTGTTGATGAGCCAGTCAATCGCGCCCTCGGGGAGCTGCATCGTCTCGTTGCGGACATGCACGAAGACGCTGTCGAGATCGCGCAGGGCCAGCGACGCCTTGCCGAGCTTTTGGGAGGTGAGCGTCTTGATCACCGATTCGGCCACCATCGTGTCCTTCATCACGATCGTCTGGATTTGCGAGCCAAGCACCGCCTCGACCGCGGGAATGAATTCCGGCGCGACATCCATGCACTGCGCGAGCGCGCCGTGGATCGCGGGTTTGAAAAAGTCCGCATTGTCCAGACCGCGGAGCACGGCCTGGGTTCCCTCGCTCAGCCCCTCGCCGCCGTCGTTGAGCTGCTTCAGCACTTGCAGGCGCGACTCGCGATCCGCCAGCACACGCAAGGTCTCGCGCATTTCAATGTCCAGCTCACCGACCTTCGCCTGCGCGTCGCGGTGATGCACCTCGGCCCCGCTCAGTGCGGCGGTGCGCTCCTCGAGTTCGTGGAGCATGCGGCCCAGCTCGGCCTGCGTGCTGGCCAGTTCCTCGTTCGCGCGCGCAAACGCAAATTCAAGCTGGCCGATCTCGCCGGCGAGCGCGGCCAGGCGGGCCTCGGCTGCTTCGCGCTGCTGGAGCACGGAGCCGACCTGCGCACGCAGACCGCCCAGCTTGCTCTCGGCACGGGCCGCTTCGTTATTCATCGCCGAGATCTGCGAATCCGCCTGCTGTCGCTGCGCGCTCATCCCGGAGGCCTGCGCCTGCACTTCCTCCATCCGACGGAGTTCCGACGCGAGCATCTCGGTGATCTGCTCCATCTCGCCATCCATGTCGCGGAGCTGCGTCTCGGCCACGCGGAATTTCTCCTCCGCTCCGGCGATGTCCACGCGATAACGCTCCATGAGGCTCGCAAATTCCGTCGCGCGCTCCGTGTTGAAACTCAGTCTGCTCTCGTGGTTCGCGATCCGCGCCCGCAGATCCTGCACTGTCTGCCGCGCGCTGTTGAGCCGCCCTTCCATTTCTTCCACCGCGGCGCGCTGCGCATTCGCCTCCTCTTCCTTCGCCGACACCGCGATCTCCGATTCGTAATGCCGCACCGACAGCGCCTCCAGCTCCGTCATGTTCGCAGCGCGCGAGCCGTCCAGTTCGTCGAACTGCCGCTTCGCCTGGTGCGTCTCCAGCGTCCGCAGATCCTCCAGCATTCCCTGGTAGCGCCGCGCCTTCGCAGCCTGCCGCTGCACGCTGCCGATCTGCCTCTTCACTTCCTTGATGATGTCCGCCAGCCGCACGAGATTCACCTCCGTCGCCTCCAGCTTGCGCAGCGCCTCCTTGCGCTGGCTCTTGTATTTCGTGATGCCCGCCGCCTCCTCGAAAATCGCCCGCCGATCCTCGGGCCGCGACGACAGGATCAGGTCAATCTTCCCCTGCTCCATGATCGAATACGCGCTGCGCCC
>BJFP01000649.1 GCA_014189875.1 Verrucomicrobiota bacterium
CGCACTTCGGCCCCTTCTCGTACACCGCGACCGTCAGCCGGTCCTTCTGCGCAAAATAAAGCGTGTAAGGCCGCTCCTCAAATTTCCACCCGCGCTCCGCGAGCAGCGCGCGCAGCTTCACCGCCTGCGCAGACGTGATCGCGCAGGTGTGGAGCGTGATCGGCTTCGGGCTCTCGCTTCCGTCAGTCTGGTCGTTCGTTTTCTTCGGCATGAAAGTGCGCGCACACTGCGCGAGCGAGCGAGCGTGTGGAAATCGAAAAGCGCGTTCTTACCTCTTACGCTTGCTCTCGCTCGTTTTCAGAGGCGGGAACACACAGAGCAGGAGCAAAAGGAAGTAAGCGCAAATCCCACGGACGTCTGCACACTCCCGCGCATGGCCACAAAATTCATGCAGCTCATGCTCACACCCGCCGTGCAGGCCACGCAGGAGCGATACTTCGGCAGACACCAGACCGTCGCCGACGCCCCCGCACGCGACCCATTCACCGATGACGAAGCCGCGTTCATCGCGAGCCGCGACAGCTTCTACATGGCCACGGTGAACAGCGACGGCTGGCCCTACCTCCAGCATCGCGGCGGCCCGCCCGGCTTCCTGAAAGTGCTCGGCCCGCATCAGCTCGGGTTTGCCGACCTCA
This sequence comes from Verrucomicrobiota bacterium, assembly GCA_014189875.1. Lineage (GTDB taxonomy): Bacteria > Verrucomicrobiota > Verrucomicrobiia > Chthoniobacterales > Chthoniobacteraceae > SXWH01. Next base: position 636 of record BJFP01000649.1, read on the forward strand.
AGGGCAACCGCCAGCTCCTCAGCACCGGCAATCTCGACGGCAACGACCGCGTCTCGCTCTTCCTCATGGACTACCCGCGCCGCGAGCGCCTGAAAATCCTCGGCCAAGCCCGCGTCCTCGACGCCCGCGAACACGCCGACCTCGCTGACCAACTCAGCCCGTCACCCGAGCTGCGCGGGAAAATCGAGCGCCTCTTCCTCATCGAAGTCGTGAGCTACGATTGGAACTGCCCGCAATACATCACCCCGCGCTTCACCGAGGCGGAAATCGAGACGCACACGGCCCCGCTCAAGGCGCGGATTGCGGAACTCGAAGCGCAGGCCGCCGGTCGCAAGGGTTGAGGGACGCCGGGCTCCACCCTTTTCCTAATCCCCATGATTCCACCTTTCCTGAAGGAATTTCGCGCACGGCGCGAATGCTCGTCTTACGTCGCAGGCAGGACCAGCGGAAGATCTCCTGTCACCTCCACCCCGGAGCGCTTGGGTTTCGCCCACAGCAGCAGCATCGAACTCAGCACCACGCTGATGCAGCCTGCCTCCTGGAAGAGGATCGCCACGATGGGCGTGAGCAGGCCGAAGGCGCCGAGCGCGAGGCCGATCACGTTGTAGATGATCGAGAGGAAAATGTTCAGCTTGATGCGCCGCAGCACGGCCCGCGACATGAGGATGAAATCCGTGATGCGCGAGAGGTTGTCGTTCATCAGCGTGACGTCGGCGGTCTCGATGGCCACATCCGTCCCGGTCGCGCCCATCGCGATGCCCACATCGGCCAGCGCGAGCGCCGGGGCGTCGTTGATTCCGTCGCCGATCATCCCGACGATTCGCCCGCTGGCCTGCAGCTTCTTCACGAACTCCTGCTTCTGCTCCGGCAGCAGCCCCGCCTCGAAATGCTCCACGCCGATCGCCTTCGCGACCGCCGCCGCCACGAGCGGGTTGTCACCCGTGAGCATGGTGATGTTCCGGTTCCCCATCACCTGATGCAGTGCCGCGACAGCCGCCTTCGTCCCCAGGCGAATCTCATCCGCGATCGCGAGCAGCCCTACAGCCTGCGCTCCGCGCGCGACGATCACCGCCGTCCGCCCCTGCTGCGTCTGGCTCAGGATCGCCGCCTCCATTTCGGCGGAAAATGGAATGCCCTTCCCGCGCAGGAAATCCACCTGCCCGACGGCGATCGACGCGCCCTTCCATTGCGCGATCACTCCGCGACCAAT
>BJFP01000650.1 GCA_014189875.1 Verrucomicrobiota bacterium
CGAGCGCACTGCGACGAGCAGCGGCATCCCGGTGGTCGCGCCAAATTTGCAGCCCATGATCTTCTCCATGTTGGCCACGCCCTTTTCCATCTCCGACTGGAGCGTCGCCGGATACGTGCGCTTGTTTGCGTAGTAGTACGTGCAAACGTCCGTCGTGATCGTGAATCCGGGAGGCACCGGCAGGCCGATGCGCGTCATCTCCGCGAGATTCGCACCCTTGCCGCCGAGCAGCGCCTTCATGCTGCCGTCGCCGTCAGCCTTCGCAGCGCCCCAAGTGTAAACGTATTTCGTGGATTTGCCCTTCGTAGGGACAGTGGATTTTTTAGTGGGTTTTGATGCCATGGGATTGTTGAGAGTTGAACGTTGAGAGTTGAGTGGATCAGATTTTAGATTCGTCGCGCCAGTGCGGCATGGGGGCGTTGCTTCCGGGCGAAAAATGGGCGCGCTGTATGCCACAGCGGGCAGGGGGTGCAAAGGGATTTTGCGGGAAAATGAGGAATGCAGATTGCATTATCTGGCTGGCAAGATGCCGCAGGACGGTTGTCGCCCCGCAGTCGCTTCTCTTCAGCTCGGAGAGATGACAGACATTCACCAAGAGTCTGAGTTTGATCTTCCTCGCCGGTGCGGATTAAAACCAGAACGGAATTTGACGATTGCGTCGCCCGCCATTTGTGTCACAGTTTGTCACACAAATTGATTCCCATGCCTGTCACCACCACCGCTCGACGGTCAGACCGTCTCGTCGCTCGCGTTACGCCGGAAGACAAGGCGTTGTTGGAGCGTGCGGCGGGACTGGAGGGCTGCTCTGTGGCTGTGTTTGTATTGTCCCATGTTCGTGCGGCAGCAGAGGAGGTGGTTCAGCGGCATGACACGACTCGATTGAACCAGATCGAGTCGAGGCGCTTCGTTGGGGCTCTGCTGGCACCCGTGAAGCAGCCAACTAAGCGATTGCGCTCGGCCCTCGCCCTCCACGGCAAGACCGTTACCGAGCGCTGATCCATTCAACCGCCTGACTCATCGTCAGGAACTGACGGTTTGCGGTCAGCGATTGAAAACCGAAACTCTCATAATATTCGCGTGCACGGTCACCTTTCGGGTCGGTCACGATGGCCCACGATGCCACCTCCTTCGACGCAGCGACGGCCCGATGCAGTACGCTTGCCATCAGGCGGTCTCCGATCTGCTGCCCTTTGAATTGAAGATCTCGCGCGAGCCGTCCGAGCAGCGTCGCCGGGAAGTCCGTGTAGCGGGGAAGTTTCTTCGTCACCGATTCCGGCAACGCCGTGCGCGAAATCGTTGCTGCTGACAAAGTGTAGTAACCGGCGACCTGCTTGGGATCGTTCGCGGGCACGATCACGAAACACGCAGATGTCCCGGCCTCCATCTCCTTGCGCGCACGGGTGCGAAGGAATTCATTGAGCACCTCGACGCCACAGTCGAACGCGTCCCGCCGGTGCTTCGCCGGGTTCAGAGGTTCTACAGTGTATTGAGCGTCGTTGGGCATGGTCAGTTTGTTTTCGGGCTGAACCGGTAGTCACATCCCGAGCACTTTCGTGAGGAACGCCAACGAGTCGGCGGTTTCGTCCATCACCTTCGTCAGCGCGGTGCCTGCGCCGTGGCCGGCGCTGGTCTCGATGCGGATGAGCACGGGCGGGGCGGCGGGGGCTTGTGATTCTTGGAGGCGCGCGGCGAATTTGAAGCTGTGCGCGGGGACCACGCGGTCGTCGTGGTCGGCGGTCATCACGAGTGTGGCGGGATAGCGCGTGCCGGGCTTGAGATTGTGATACGGCGAGTAGGCGCGCAGCGCGGCGAAGTCGTCCGCGTTTTCGCTGCTGCCGTAGT
>BJFP01000651.1 GCA_014189875.1 Verrucomicrobiota bacterium
CGGGAAAATTTCTGCCAAAGAGCACGCAACTGAAACTCATCGAGATGAAGCGGGCCGGCGACGAATGCCTCACGCGCTGGAGCGTCGTGCGCAAAAAGACGCGCACTGCGAAGTGAGTGCATCAACAGCGACGATGCCCGACTTTGGAATGCAATCCGCGAGGGCCGCAGCGGCATCGCGCCCGTGTCGTGCTTCGACGCCTCGATCTTCCACGCGCGCAACGCAGGCGAGGTGCGCGACTGGGATGCCATAAAAATTTTCCCCACACCGCCTCAAGCGCCTCGATCGCTACGCGCAATTCGCAGTCGCCGCCGCGCTGCTCGCGCTCGACGACTCGAGGCTTCCGTGGAGTCGCGAGTATCCCGACGCGCAGCGCGGCGTGAGCTTCGGCACCGCGCTTGGCGGCATCTCGAATGCGGAATCCGAGCACACGCGCTTTTTGAAAAAAGGGGCCCGCGCGGCGTGAACCAGACACTCGCGGTCCAAGTCTTCGGCGGCAGCGCGCACAGCAACATCGCCATCGAATGCGGCTTCCGCGGAGTCGGCACGACGAACTCAAACTCCTGCGCGAGCGGCGCAGTCGCAGTCGGCGAGGCGCTGCGCTACATCCGCGACGGCTGGGCGGACGTGATGATCGCCGGCGGCGCCGAAGCCCCGCTCAGTCCGCTCACGTTCGGTGCATTCGATTTCATCAGGACGATGAGCCGCTGGCAGGGCGATCCCGCCGCATTTGCATGCAGGCCGTTCGACAAAAATCGCGACGGCTTCGTGATGGGCGAGGGCGCGTGTTCGCTCGGGATCGGGGAGCACGATCACGCCGTGCGCCGCGGCGCGTGCATCTACGCCGAAGTGCTCGGCTACGCGATGAACAACGACGCCTTCCACATGACGAGCCCCGCGCCCGACGGCGAATGCGTGACCGCCTGTATGACCGCCGCGCTCGCCGTCGCCGCGCTCGCGGCTGGCACATCATCCGCGTCCGCCGCACCGGCGGCACCTTCGAAGATCATCGCGTTCAGCAAGCCATTCGACAAGCTGAGCCCTGACGACACTGCGGATCTCGTTGCGGATGTCGGATGGGACGGCATCGAGTGCGCGGTTCGCGCGAAGTCCGGTCACATCGCACCGGAGCGCGTCGAGAAAGATCTTCCGAAGATGGTCGAGGCTTTGAAAAAGCGCGGCAAGACGATCGAAATCGTCACGACCGAGATCGTGAAGCTCGATCCGCTTGCGGAGAAAATCCTGCGCATGCAGACGCGGATTTTCTCCGGCACGAGGAGATGCAGAATCACCGTGCATTTTTCGCCGATGCGATCCTCTCGACGGACTTGCTCGCATCGCGCCGATCCTCGACCACGTGGACGTGCTCCTGTGGAGCGCGAACCAGCCCGTGTCCGCCGCGACGCGCAAGGCGCTGCTCGCCTACGCGAACCGCGGCGGCGCGATCGTCGCGCATCATCCCGGGACGTGGTACGCGTGGAAAAATTTCCGGGAATGGAACCTCCAAGTCGTCGGCGGCGGTACGCGCGGCCACGACGCGCTCGGCGCCTACACGGTGAAAATCACAAATGCCACGCATCCGATCACGAAGGCTGTGCATGCGAGTTTCGAGATCGCCGACGAGCTCTACAACTACAACGCCGACCCGGCAGGCAACGCGATCGAAGTGCTCGCCGAAGCGACAAGCCCGAAGACCGGCAAATTTTTTTCCGAAGGTCTTCATCGTCAAGCATCCGAAGGCCCGCATCGTCGGCCTCACGCTCGGCCACGATGCACGGGCGCACGATCTCCCTGCATACCAGACGTTGCTGAAGAACGCCGTCCAGCGGGCTGCGGGAAA
>BJFP01000652.1 GCA_014189875.1 Verrucomicrobiota bacterium
GTCGCACAGATCAGTGATTGCTTCTCGCGGGAATGCCAAACCGGCCTGCACACCCGGGGGTGAACAGAAATAAGCCGCGGGCGCGAGCCACCGGATCCGCAACAAATCGCGATGCGCCCCGGCAAGGGCGCGGGAAACCGGGGCATTTCCGCCGCCACCTCCGGGGCAGATTTCATTTGGAATCGGATCCGGTGGCTCGCGCTACCGGCAAATTTCCGTGACGCCTCCGGCGTCCGATGCAGGCGCAATCAACAACGCACGCGCGAGACAAGAACGCTTCCGTCCCACGCTGACGTGATGCGTCTTGTTCGATTCGTTCCTCAGAACATGAGCTGCTTCTGTTTAACGTGAAGGGTGTAGTAGACGTAATTCCCGCGCATCCCGAAAACGAACCAATACACGATGCCGCCAATACCTCCGGTGACCAAGGTAACGATGAGAGCCGCGACTGCCGAGTGCCATGCGCCTTTTGTGAATGCCCAAAATGGGCCGAACAAGAATGCGGCCCAGTTCCACTTTCCCGTGTAGGACTCTCCTGATGCCTGAATTTTCTTAAATTCATCTCGGTAATACGGAGCAAGCCCCGCTAAATTCAGTTCGCCAACGGCGACTTGATTGCTCGGAAAAGCAGTCTTGGAAATCTCGCGAAAAATAGCCGTAGCAACCGTGCCGTTTTCGGTGAAATCAACCCTCATGCCTCGCACGGGCGGTTCTGACATTCGCCATTCTTCTCCGATAAACGTGTAGCGTTTATTGTCGTCGCCGCTGATGTGTCCTTCGTTCTTTTGGATGCTGAAATCGAGGATGGAACCTCTCACGGTGTTCGCTCCCTGCTTTGCGTTCGTTCGAGTTGATTGCGCGGGGATTTTTAGCGGTGGTGGAACAGTGGCAGGCGTCTGTGCAGGAATTGGGAGAATCTTATTCAATGGCTGCCAGTCAGTCAGTCCTTCGTGCCAGCCGGGGTCTGTGGGAGCGATGGAACGGGCCGCGAGCATATCGCGAATCTCCTCAACGCTAAAAGGCCCGGCCTGCTGGCCGTTTCGATGAATGAAGATTTGCATATTCTTGGGGAAAGCGACGTTCAGTGAACGCGAGATGTAGGAGAGGCGATACCTCTCGCGCAAAGCAAAACATCCACAAAATCGGATAATCCGGTTTTCGGGCTAAACGCGAGTTGTTGAACAAGCGCCTCACAAAATCGCTCTACACGAAAGAGTGGGAAGTTCTTTTGGAGCTTCTGAGGGATTTGCGTGAAGCGCAGGGATGGACGCAGGAACAACTCGCCAAAAAATTGGGAAGGCCGCAGTCAACGGTGTCCAAGATCGAAGCGGGAGAGAGAAAATTGGATGTCTGCCAGTTCGTTGACTACCTTCGGATTCTGAACGCCGATCCCGTAGCCGCAATGCGGCGGCTCATGAAAGCGATCCAGAAGCGCTAATCCCCGTACCCATTCGGATGGCTCACATGCCACGCCCAGGCGCTGGCGATGATTTTTTCCACGTCCTGGAATTGCGGCTTCCAGCCGAGTTCGGCGCGGACTTTTTCCGAGCCGGCGATGAATCACTCGTGCCTTGCTCGGTGCGGTGTGAGTGCTAGCTTCAGCGCCATGAGCATCACAGCAATCGTCGAGAACGACACGATCAAGCTGCCAACGCATGTGCCCGACGGCACCCGCGTGGAGATCGTATTGCCGGGGGAAAGCGCGGCGGGTGGAAAGTCGTTCTATGACGCCGCGTACGAATTCATCGGAATGTTCGAGGGGCCGCGCGATCTTTCGACGAAGCCCGATCCGTTTGATGCGATGATCGGCTCGTTCCACGGAAAGGCG
>BJFP01000653.1 GCA_014189875.1 Verrucomicrobiota bacterium
ACTCTCCCACAGCCGTTTCAACTGCGCGATCTGCTGGCCGTCGCGGAAGTCGAGGCTGCCCCAGCCTTGCCGGAAAATGAATCCGTCCGGGTCGTTGGCGATCTCGCGCAGCGTGGCGAGGTCGCCCTCTTGCCGCGCACCCGCGCATGATGGATCGCGCTGGTCAGCTTCTCATACGTTGCGAGCTTCCCCGGCTCATTGGCGAAACGGTCGGGCCTTCCGTGCTTGCTGGTAATGCAATGGAAAGTAGCGCAGCGTGAATGTCCTGCCAAGGTCGCGAAAGGTCGAGAGTGAGAGCTCGGACGCGGTGGCCCTGCGTTGTGAATTTGGCATCGAAATCGCGCAGCGTGCGCGGGTAGAGAAGCACACCCTCGGCTTGCTCCCAGCCCGGCATGTGTGCGCGTTGGCGTAGGTAGGTGAAGAGTTGATAGAAATTCGCGGCTGAAAGTTTCGCGCTGCCGTAAGCGTTCGCTTTCAACGCCTCGGTGTAGAATTTCGTATCGAGGATGATTGCGCGTCCGGGGCGTGCGAGACAAACATCGGTCGCCATCCGCGGCAGGAGTGCGTCGGCGTCGGCGTTGGCCTCCGTGACCTGCCAGCCGAACGTCGGAGCACTCACTTTCCAGCCTTCCTTGGCCGGGAGTTCGTGACGGTAGAATTCAAAAACGAACTTCTCAAAGAGCGCGCTGAGGCGTTCGCGGACGAAATCGCGGAAGCGCCGCCCGCCGCCTTGTTCCGAAGGCAGCCAGTGCTCGTGGATGAATTCGCAGACGTGCAGGAGAAGCGCGTAGATGCGGTTGTTGCGATGAAGCTGCACACGGCGGAAATGCCGGGCGTGAAGGTCAAGCGGTTGCACGGGAGCCAGCCAGCGGAGGACATCGTGAACGCCGGCGCGGGAACGCTCGTCGAGCGTGGCCTCGTCGCGCAGACGTTGGAACGTGGATTTGAGGATGCGATTCGGCAGCGTGTCGTATTCGAGTTCATCCCACGCGCAGACCGCGCGGGCGCGGCGCAACAGATCGCGGCGGAGTGTGGGTGTGGTGAGAAGTTTGCCGCGAACGCCTGCGATTTCGCCTTCGCACGGGAGGTATCCACGATCGAGTCCGCGCCGGAGCAGACGGCGCGTGCCGTTGGTGAGGACACGCGCGAAGAGGCCGAGCAGATCGGTGGAATCGAGCGCTCCCACGTCGGCGAGCGTGTCTTTTTCCTCCAATGCCTCCCATGCGTAGCAGAGGAGGTAGTAAATGTTGGCGATGGGGATTTCCACGCCGGTGGGACTATGGGGCGAGTAGTTCGGCCACGAGTTTTTCCACGCGCTCGCGCGAGTCGAAGTATTCCTCAAGCAGCGGTTGGATTTCGCCGTCGATGATTTCGCGATACCAAGCGTCGTTCGGAGCGCAGCCATCGGGCGGGCAGAAAAAGCTGTGGCCGATGCGGAAGCCGGGGCCAAGGTCGCGCTCCTTCTCGATCACCGCGTTTAGCTCCTGCACACGTTTGCGAAGACGCGCGATGAGCGTTTCGGAAGCCCCCTTCTGTACGAGCCACGCGCCGAACGCGGGTGAATCGAGCGCGGGTTCGAGCGTGACGAAAGCGAAGCGACGGCGGAGCGCGTAATCGACCATCGCGAGCGAGCGGTCGGCGGTGTTCATCGTGCCGATGAGGTGAAGGTTTTCCGGCAGGAAAAATGTGTCATCCGGCCCGTCGGCGTAAGTCAGCGGAACGGCGTGCGCGGGACCGCGCTTGTCGGCTTCGATGAGCATGAGCAGTTCACCGAAAATCTTCGCGAGGTTGCCACGGTTGATTTCGTCGATGA
>BJFP01000654.1 GCA_014189875.1 Verrucomicrobiota bacterium
CAACGCCACAGGCCGGCGGAAGGAAGGCACCGAGTGGAAGCGCAAATTCGACGCACTCGCCCGCCCGTAGCGCCGCGCCACACCGCCGCGACTTGACTCATCGTTCCATGACCCGCCACGCAGCGCGACATGGCCAAAACGCCCCGCCCCCGCGCCCTCGCCGCGTGATGGAGCTTACGAACGGAATCAGACCTTATGCGAAGTTCCGCCCGTAAATGGAAATTCCTACAAAAGCCACTTGTCTTACATTCTCGAAGACGGCACCCTTCCCGCATGAATGCTCCCGTGAAGACCGACACCGTCCTTTTCACCACGAAGGGGCAGGTGGTGATTCCCGCGAAGCTTCGGCGGCTGTACCATATTGAGGCTGGCACCCGTGCCATCATCGAAGCCACCCCCGAGGGAATCCTGCTGAAACCCGTCACCGCAGCGCTCATCCGGAGCGGACGCGGCATCGCCAAGCGCAAGCCGGATGACAAGCCGTTCTCCGAGTGGTGGGCGGAACACAAGGCGTCGGAAAAAGCACTGGAGGAAGCCAAATATGCCCGCAGCACCCGCGGTTCTCGATAGCCACGCGTTGCTCGCCTACTTCCGCAACGAGCCGGGGGCTGAATTCGTCGAGAACCTGCTGATCAAGGCCGCAGCAGCCGACCGACCGCTCCACATGACGGAGGTCAATTACGCCGAGGTCAAATTCACCCTCACCCGCAAGGATGGTGTCGCTGCGTGGGAGGATTCCGCACGGGTTCTTGCCGGGCTTCCCATCGAATTCCATTCCGCGACCCGTGCGCTTGCCGATGTGGCGGCGGACTTCAAGGCCCGTCACAAGCTCAGCCTCGCCGACGCCTTCGCCGCCGCGCTGGCGAAGGAACGGAAGGCCGAACTCATCACGGGAGACCCGGAGTTCAAGGCGCTCGAAAAGGAAATCAAGATTGGTTGGCTGAAATAGCGACGGGGTGAATCCGGGCGGGCGATGCGCACCGCGAAGGCAGCGACGACTTGACTCATCGTCCAATGACTCATCGTCCATGACCCGGCACGCTGCGCGCCATGGCAAAAACACCCCGCACCCGCGCCCTCGCAACCTTCGGGCTCGACGTGCGCACGAGGATGTCGTCACGTTGCGACGCCCGACTCCCTTGCCTCTGCCTGTGTTTCCCGCTTTGATCATCGGAGTTCTGTCTGACCTCCAATGCCTCGCACCACGAAAGTTGATTCCGCCTACCACGAAAAGTTGCTTGGGAAAATGTGGATGGCAACCGCGCGGGTCGATTGAAGAAGACAGTTCGCACGATTCCAATTCGCTGACGCACGACAACCAACTGCCATGGCCCGAGAAACGAAAAACGACAAACTAGCGCCGGTCATCGACGCTGCGCAGCAGTGGATCCGTACCTGCCTGATCGGGGACCAGTCCGCTTTTTCAAAAGAAGCCCTCTGGACACCTCAGAATGTCACTGAAGTCCGCCGGGCATTCGTAGATCATCCTGACGAGGGAGACGACAATTTCTCCACCAAACTGAAGGGACAGATGGAGAGCGCTTCATCTTCAGCAAAGCGTTTGATGGCGGAGATGGTGTGGGCGCTTCTCCTTTTTCCTTCGAATATCAAAATCTCGACGAAACGGCAGCAGGTTCGCGACATCTGGACAATGTCGGGTGCGGGGTTGAGTGACGGCCTGCCGCTCCTCAGTGACGAAGTCCTGTCCGGCATCGGATCCGGGGGACCTGGTTTTAACAACCACCGCTGGCGCGAGATGGTTTTTCTGATCTCGCTCGTCGGCGACTTGAAACAACGGGGTGCCGGAGA